>JAUNJJ010000308.1 GCA_030533325.1 Oscillospiraceae bacterium | reverse complement strand
AATCTCTGTCTTACATGTTTATGCGGAACAGAAAAATAGAGACAAATCCCCAACATGCCCATGTTGTGGACATCATATGCATGTACATGGACATAGTAAACACACGCTAAAAGATTTCCCTGTAATTCCTAGAAAAAGATTATTAATCACATTTGATCTTTTACGATATTTTTGTCCAAATTGTTCTCATACTTGTACTGAGCAAATTGATATAAAATACCCCAATACATCAATCACAAAACGAGCCGCCTTATGGATAGCTAGTCTACTAGAATTTAGAGTATCAATTTCAGCCATATCTAAAATTAGTGGTATTGATTGGGCTGTCATCAAAAAGTTAAATCATGGACATATCAAAAAAGAGTTAGAATTACATAGAAAACTTTTACGAGGCACAAATTATAAACCTACATATATTGCTGTCGATGAATTTGCCATAAAGAAAGGTCACGAATATGCCACTAGTATTATGGATATTCATACAGGTGAAATATACTGGATTGGTAAAGGGCGAAGTACAGCAGCATTTGAAAAATGCTTCCATGAAATTGATGTAGATTTCTTATCAAATGTTAAAGCTGTTGCAATGGATATGCATCAACCGTATGAGAATGTTATCAGAAAACATTTACCTCATGTTGAGATTGTATTTGATAAATTTCACGTGTTAGCTCAATATGGAAAAGATGTTCTTGGTGCAGTAAGACTTGCAAAGGCTCGTGAGCATTTAGAGCAAGCAAATTCTCTCAAAGAAGAATTAGAAGATTTCAAACAACAACATAAAGATGAGTTAAAAAAAGATTCTTCGTTAGTTACGATCGTTGATACGTTTAAGCAAAATATTAAAGAACATTTAGATCTCAAAAATATTTTTAAAAGTTTAAGGTGGGTTCTTCTTTCGGCTTCTGCGAAATTAACCGAACTCCAAAAAGAAAAACTAGATGACATTTTATCTCGTCATGAGGATCTTGCTATTTGTTATTCCATGAGAGAAGAACTTAAACTCATTTATGATATAGATAATCCAGATGTTGCACGTGTAATGTGGGAACAATGGTTCACAGCCGCAAAAGCATCTAATATCCCACAATTGATTAGATTCGCCGAGCAAAAAGAAAAAAGAATTGATGGTCTTGTAGCGTATGCTAAGCATCCAATAACTACAGCCAAACTCGAAGGCACAAATAATAAAATTAAAGTTCTGAAAAGAATAGCATTTGGTTATCGAGATGATGAATATTTCTTTGATGTTATCAAATACAATTCAGTATTTGATAACTCAAGTGAATTTCTACAAAGTAGTTTAACATTGTTCTAATCAATTAAATTCTATTCAAAGTTTAAATTAACCTCTCATTTATCTATCTTTATTTATGGTATTGGCTTATGAGTGGCATATCGTGTGTTGCTTGCATTTCTGAATTGCTGGCATTCCCTTATGAGTGATAGATTTTCTGTTGTCATGCATAACTTATTGTGCAATAGTAAAACGTGTTTGTTGGGTTAATAACCTTTGAGCTTTTTAATTGAGTTTACTTAATTAAACGTTTTGGCTGCACAAATGATTAATCCGCCAGAGGGCACCCGATGAGTAACAGCCGCACATCATTTTTAGATGTCAAGGGTTTCAGGTGCGAAGCACCCCCTTGACATCTAAAAAAATGATGTGCGATTGTCTGTAAACGGGTGACCTCGCGGATTAATCTATTAATTCTCTATTTTAATATTTTTCAAAGAGTATTGATTTTTCAATACCACTACTTTTCCCTCAAAAACATACCTTATTTAAATATATTTCTTGATAAGATTTGTCATTTTATAAAAATTATCTTAAAATTTTTGAATAAATATTCAATCGTCCTTGTGTTAGAATATAACTTTGTTATCACACGAAAATATACGAAGAACCAGATTTTTTGAACATTTGAAACTACGTGGCTTACATGGAGTTAAGTTAATTATCT
>JAUNJJ010000307.1 GCA_030533325.1 Oscillospiraceae bacterium | reverse complement strand
CTAAACAATTTTTGTAACTGCTAATATCAATACCAAGTTCTTCTTTTGTTCTGCGAATAATTGAATTTAACAATTCCTCCCCTTTTCTTGGATGTGAACAACATGCATTTGTCCACAAGTCTCCAGAATGGTATTTTCCGATAGCCCGTCTGTGTATTAACATTTTTTGCTCTTTTTCATTATATATAAAAAGTGAAAATGCTCTATGAAGTTGTTCATTAATATGAACGCTCATCTTATCTGCATAACCGATTTCATTGTCCATTTCATCCGTTAAAATTAATAAATCATTCACAAAATCGCCCTTTCCGATTAATTAAACAATTTCTCATCATATTGAAAATAATAATTCACAATAAATTCATCCTGTACATCTACACCAATTGCAACACCAACACATATAAATTCAATGTGATGTTTATTCCACTCTTCAACACACTTAATTTTTTTAATAATACCCGAATTCTCATTAAAACCTGTTAATAAAAACGTATCCTTTAAAGCTCCATAAAAATCTGAAATATTTTTAATGTATATTTTGTATTTCAAATAATTACCATTTTCTGTGTAATCAACTCCAGTCATCCAAAGATTTCCACCATGATTTTTTATCAACAAATTAACTGCATTTAAAACTTTGTCAAAATTAAGTAAATTACACATTGATAAATAATCTAAATAATATTCATTATTATATCGAATATTGATACCAGGTACTTCAGGATTCTGGCACATTCTATTTAAAAAATGAAACTTAATCACCTTTATCTTTTCGTTCTGTGCAACAAAGCTCACATGGTATAGCGAAGAATAATCGAAATCCTTCAACTCAGTTATTTTCATCTGAGCAAGTCTTTTTACCTCCGCTTGAATCTTTGAAAACATAGATGTGTTTACCTTAAGCCATTCAAACATTGACAAGATATTTTTATTGTTCCTGTTTTTTAAAGCTATATCTATTCTCTTGATTCCATTTTTTTCATTGTTCACCTTTTCACGGTAATATAACATTTCTTTTTCAAGCAAAAAATCTATAAAAGAATGTGTTATACCCAAGCTGTACTCCTCTGAATAGTAAGCTTTAAATTCGTAAAAAGAACTATCACTTTCAGCAATGTTGATGCCAATATAGTCAATAACACCCAAATCTAATGGTATAACTAATTTGTTTTTAAAATTTTTAAAGGCATTTTCTATCTCAAACATTTATATCAAAATTCTCCTTTACTTTTTCTAAAGCACAGCGAAAATCTGTAGCAGAAGCAAACCTTTTTTGAGGGTCAGGTGAGATTTCCTTTTGTGCAATTTTGCCTATCGCGATTGCGGCAGGCAAGCTTTTCTTATCAAGTTTAGCACCACGCTCGGAAAACAGCATTAAATCTTCCTCATTAAACTCTTTATTTTCAAAAATTGAAATACTCGGTGCTCCAATTTCACATCCACTCAATCTCTTTGCAAGTGCTGCTTCCCGGTCTTTCATAGAGTAAGGGATTGGATAAGGTGGCAAAAGGGGAATTCGATTTTGATTTAAAAATCGATAAATAATTATACCCAAAGCATATTGATCAGCACTGCAAGTATATATCCTGCTTTGATAAACTTCGGGAGGCATATGGGTCAACATTCCAGGTATTCCCTTCAACTCTGTCGGTTCGGTAATAAACCTGGAGATACCAAAATCACCAAGTTTATATGTATCAGTTTTAGGTTCATAAAATAAATTAGCGTGTTTCATATCTCTATGGATTATTTGGTGCATTTCACATATCTCAAGAGCTTTACAAATATCAATGCCAAATTTCAATATTTCTGAAACCGTCAGACCTTTTGCAGCTTTAGTTTCAAAGCATTCAAGCAATTCTAAACGAATGAATATAGCCCACCCAAAGTCACCTAATTCTTTCAAAGATTTTATCTCGCAATCTTTATAATCAACAATATTTTCGCAATCCGAAATAAGTTTCATCAAGTT
>JAUNJJ010000306.1 GCA_030533325.1 Oscillospiraceae bacterium | reverse complement strand
TCATATTCTGTTCCATTGTTATTACTTCTCCTCCTTGTCATCCAAAGTTAAATCGATTAAATCTCCAAAACGCTTGTCTGCTTCTTCTAACAAATTTGCATCAAAACCACTTGCCGGGAAAAATGTTAGTTCTCCAAAATAAATCTGTTCTCCGCTCTGATAAAGGTCAACCCTTACGTAAGGCAATCCTTTTGAAAGCGTTGAAGCAATCGAAAACATTTCATCCATAAGCTTCGGCTTTGGCAATGTAAAGCCGGGCGGTGCATTTTTTCCACGAGTATTTAATCTAAGTAATTTCCAGTTTTCGTCGAAGAAATAATACTTCGTATCCCCGCTATTTCTATCCATACAGATCATGACACAATCTACATATCCATTAAAACAGAAAAATTTGTAATCGGTAAGCTCGTCATTTTTTGCCAGAATCTCTTTTGATTTCAGCTCGTTTATTTCAATATCCCCCCCCCCATTTTCTGGAAGCGATATTTTTTCCCCCATCTCAAAGTTTGCAGATTCTGGTGAAAATTCTCCAAACCCGGCTGCGGGATAAAGGGTAATCTCTCCAAAATATGTTTTTCCATTAATACAGTAATAATCTACTCTTGCGAATGGCAATCCATTAGCCAGTTTTTTTGAAAATTCTTTCATTTCAGGAAATGTAGCCGGAGCAGATTGTTTTTTTGCCGAATGTGGATACCGCTGGTTGCCTTGATGTATACGTGTGAAATTCATCCAATTCCAATCCATATCATAAAAATCAATGGTTTCATTCGTGTTCCTATCCTTAATCACTTGACAGTAGACCGGTTCCCCATCGAAACAGTAAAACTTATAATCAACGATTTCTCGAGCTCCTTTTTCTCTTATTGGGATATAAACCTCGATATTCTCATAAATTATAAGTCCCCCCCCTGGAAGCTTTATCCAACTACCAAGCTTGTAATCCCATTGTTCGGGATTAAATTCTTCCAAACCATTCTCAGGGAACAGAGTAATCTCCCCAAAATACATATGTCCCTGTACTTCATAAAAATCAATACGAGCAAATGGTATGTTTTCAGAGAGCTTTTCAGCAAATTCTACCATTTGATCATAATTTAATGGTTTCTTGACTTCCAGCTTACTTGACGGATAATATCTTTCAAACGGCATCCTTTCCCATAATGTGTTAAAAAAAGTCACCTTTACTCCTGTTTTCGTAAAACGTTCTGTACAAGTAAACGCACACTTGAACTTTCCATTAAAGCACATAAACTTAAAATCGCACAATTCTGTCCCCGAATCATCAACCATATACTTTTCAGCGGTGATACACGGTTTTACATCTTTATATGGCCATTCTCTCCCAAACCAATAGCCATTTGTATGTAAAGATTTATTCAGTTTCTTTTTTACATCTTCTACATTCAGTTTGCTCTTATCCTTACAAATAACCACACTTCCAGAGTCATGATTACATTTTAAGACAAATTGATTTGGGAGTGATTCAAAATCAATATCCTCCACAGACTCCCAAACTCCCAGTAAAGGTATCAAATATTCCGAACCAATTGTTTTTGCTATATATTCTCTGACTTTATATTTATCAACCATCATTGTATATTCTGGTTTCCTATCATACAATTTTAGCCATTGAAGCTTCTCATTAAAGGAACGTGGATTTTTCAAATTTAATTTTTTTCCAGTACACAATCTATATGCTATTTGTATATATAGCTTGTCTGGAAGCCAATTTATAAGACCTTTATGAGACAAATTTCGGAAAATTGCATATGGAATCTGACTTTTGTTTGTCGCTAACATCTGTTTAACAGTCTCAATTTTACTCATTTTTCCTTAACTCCTTTCGTTTATTTATTTTGTTTTTCTTATAATTAATTATTCAGAAAAGCCCAAATTCTTTAACGTTCAAAAACTTTTTCCTATTTAAAAACTCATGTGTAAACTGCAAAACTATTTATACCATGAGTTA
>JAUNJJ010000305.1 GCA_030533325.1 Oscillospiraceae bacterium | reverse complement strand
ACCTCTACAATATCTTTTCCTAAAAATTGCTCATTATTACTTGGTAATATCATAATTCCATGTTCTATTTGGTCTGGATAATCTTCTAATTTTAATCCTAATTCCCCTACAGAGCACATCATTCCACAAGATTCTATTCCTCTTAATTTTCCTGTTTTTATTTTAATTCCTCCTGGAAGTTCTGAACCATCTTTTGCAATTGGAATAATGTCTCCTACTTTTACGTTATCTGCCCCTGTTACAATTTGAACAATTTCATTTCCAATATCTACTTTAGTTACAATTAATTTATCTGCATCTGGATGTTTCTTAATTTCTAATATTTTTCCAACAACAACATTTTTAATATCATTCCCTTTTGATTCAATTGCTTCTACTTTAGAACCAGTCATTGTTAAAATATCGGCTAATTCTTTGGGCTCTTTTTGAATATCTGCATATTCTTTTAACCATTCTATACTTGCTTTCATAACTTACCTCCATTAAAACTGTTTTAAAAATCTAATATCATTTTCATATAGTAATCTCATATCATCTATTCCATATTTTGCCATAGCAATTCTTTCAACGCCAAATCCAAAAGCAAACCCTGTATATTCTTTTGGATTAATTCCACAATATTTTAATTCTATCCAGCCTTCTCCCTTACATACTCTGCAACCTTTTCCTTTACATACAAAGCAAGAAACATCTACTTCTGCACTAGGTTCTGTAAAAGGAAAATGGTGTGGTCTAAAACGAATATTAACATCGTTTCCTAAATAAGTCTTAACAAAAATTTCTAATGTTCCTTTTAAATCCGACATACTAATATTTTTATCTACTGCTAAACCTTCAATTTGGTGAAATACTGGTGAATGTGTTGCATCTACACTATCTGAACGGTACACTGTTCCTGGGCATATAATCTTAATCGGTGGTTTCTGTTTTTCCATTACTCTTGCTTGAATTGGCGATGTTTGAGAACGTAATACAACATCTTCTGTTATATACATTGTATCTTGTAAGTCCCTTGATGGGTGATCTTTTGGTGTATTTAATTTATCAAAATTATATTCTGCATATTCAATTTCTGGTCCATCAGCAATTTGGTAACCAAGTCCAACAAAAATTTCTTTTACTTCATCAATTAGCTTTGTAATTGGATGAAGCGAACCTATTTCTTCTTTTTTACTTGGCATTGTTACATCTAGCTTTTCTTGCTTTAAATTTTTTACTAATTCTTCTTGTTTTATCTTTTTTTCTTTCTGCTTGATGCTTTCTTCTATTTTATCTCTTGTTTTATTTACAAGTTCCCCTATTATAGGTCTTTGTTCTGCTGTTAAAGAACCCATACTTCTTAAAATAGAAGTTAATTCTCCTTTCTTTCCTAAATACTTTATCCTAATTTCGTTTAATATATTTAAGTCTTTTGTTTCTTGCACTTCCTTCATTGCTAACTCTTCAATTGTTTTAATTTTTTCTTGCATTTTTTTGTCTCCTCTCTTTTAAATTACATTTAAAAAGATGTACTTCAGCCTATGTTATAATAGGACGAAATACATCTTTTTTCGCGGTACCACCTAAATTACTAGTTTTCACTAATCTCTTTTTAAGCTATAACGGAGCAAACGCTTCTATCTACTAAATTTCAATAAAAGACCTACAAAGTGAAATTTCGCAAATATTCATTTAGTAAGCTTACAGCCAGTGGCTTACTTTCTCTATAAATTCTTTAACTATTTGTTACTTTGCTTTGTCAACGGTTTTATTTATACTCAATATATTAACATACTTTTTTTAAATTTACAATATACTTTTTAGTATTATTTCATTGCTTCTTCTACTGCTACTGCAACAGAAACTGTTGCTCCTACCATAGGGTTATTTCCCATTCCAATTAATCCCATCATTTCTACGTGTGCTGGTACTGAAGAAGAACCTGCAAATTGTGCATCTGAATGCATTCTTCCCATTGTATCTGTCATACCATATG
>JAUNJJ010000304.1 GCA_030533325.1 Oscillospiraceae bacterium | reverse complement strand
AATCCCATCTTTGACACATAAAATATTGTAAAACAGCTACAACCCCAGTGTTTATGGTAGTTGTAGCTGCTTTGGTTTTGCATCGATATGTGCTATATTTGTCTTATTTTCGTATTTCTTTAGATTTTTTTATTATGCTTCGCATAGAAGATTTGGATATGTATTCATAATCGGTGTGAAATCCAAACTTTTTATGCAGCATATCAGTAAGTGCTGTACGTTTATATGAAGGAGTATACCCACTGTTTTTTGATAGTAGTGTCATCTGCATTTTTCTGAGTGTATCAAGGATTTGTTCACAGGTGTACTTATTTTCGAGTTCCTTTTCAATAAGACGATACACAAGAAGGCTTAGATAGCAGATTAGGAAATGAGCCCTAATTCTGTCTTCGCGTCTTACATATATCGGCCTTGCCTCGAATTCGGATTTCATGATTCTGAAGTTTTCTTCTATTTCCCAGCGCTGACGATTAACCTTTAGTATTTCCTCGATATTGTCATCCAGGTTTGTAATTACAGCATAGAATCCGTCATACTTTTCTTCTTCAGCGATTCTTTCTGTATCGAGGTCAAATAAGGTTTTATCTGCAAGTTCTCCGTCTTGCGTTAAAGATGTCTGCTTAATAAATCGTGTCGGATCGTTCTGGTTTTTTCCTTTTCTTTGGCTTGAAGGAGAAGCAATTGTTTTGCAAGCTCGTTCAATCTGCGAATTACGAATTTTACGCTGATATGCTTTGTACTTTGGTGAATAAGTAACAATCAGCATTTCATCCATTTCGCCCGTAACAATAGGTATCTCTTTATAATAAATAGTGTTGAATACAGTTTCGTCAGTTTCATCAATAGTACTTAAATCTATGAACGCTTTGGAACCAACTTTTCTGTATTGCTTAGGGTTTAGAGCAATGGATTTGTCTTCCTCTTTCATCTTTTTGATGGAGTGAGTAACAACATAAGACCTGTTTCCAAAGCTGTTAAAGTGCCTGTTGTCTTTACTTCCAAGTCCTGCGTCGGAGCAGAAGATAAATTCACTACAGTCGAAATCGCGGATTATTTTTGTTTCAAGAGGCTTTAAAGTTGTTTGTTCATTCTGATTTCCTGGAAATATGTCAAAAGCAAGCGGAATACCATCACCATCCATAAACAGACCCATTGAAACTATTGGGTTAGGTCTGTGTTCCTTAGACTTACCATAACGTCTTAACTCGTCCTCCTGCTCGATTTCGAAGAAGTAATTAGTGCAATCATAATAAAGAATCCTATTATTTCTTGGATGTATGTGATTTGAGTTATGATAAATTTCTTCCTGAATGAAATCAGATTCATTAGATAATAGTGAAAGTGCGCGATATACGTCATGAAGTTCATACTTGGGCGGTTCTAAAAGAGAACTACAGAACGAATAACTGCTTAGTTTGCTGCCTGGAGAAAGAATCCTTGCATAGATAAGATCTGTCATAACAGCATTAAGATCATACTCATAATGGTGTCTGTTTTTTATGTTACGGCATATGTTGTCCATTCGAAGTTCAGAACAAAGCTTTTGAAGGAATAAATATCCGACATTAAAAGAACGCTCTTCATTTAATGGGATATAAGCTGACTGAGAAAGAGAAACAGTCACCATTGAGCTTTTCTTAGAATGAATCTCTGTATCTTTTATAGCTTCGGCTTTTGCCCATTCCATCATCTTTTCTTTATCGCCATTAAATTCTTCAAGAAGAGCATCAAGCTTACCAAGCTTTCTGAATACCCGGGAAGAAGTCCTCCCATCTTCCTTGCGAAAGGATTCCATGATATATACACTTTTGTTGTTACCTGTTCCGTTAATTGCTGCGTACATGTGGCCACCTCCATAAGACTATTATACCACATATAGCACAATATAGCACGTATAATTTCAAAAAAGTTGACAAAAAAATAAGCCATAAGTGGCTTAAATAAAGGATTTGTAATAAAATCAATCAAGAAGGCGTGTCAAACATCCG
>JAUNJJ010000117.1 GCA_030533325.1 Oscillospiraceae bacterium | reverse complement strand
CCCTTCATGGGTCAGATGCCTTTCATGGGAAATTCCTGCATGAATGAGGATAACACTGAGGACGAAGATGTTGTCGGGTCTGGAGATGTTAAGAGCGATGCTGCTTCTGCCGGTAGCGTTGAGTTCATGAAGACAATGCAGCAGTACCAGCTGCAGATGATGACTATGATGATGGACTACATGAACAAGGTAATGCAGATGATGACGCAGATGGTGCAGACGCCTTTTATGCCGCAGATGCCTTTCATGCCCAGGATGGATCAGATGCCTCAGACACCGTCCATGGAACAGTTGTTCCATATGCCCTTTATGAAGATGTTCAACATACCCGGCATGAATGCAGAAGGTAATAAGGAAGGCTTCCCGTTTTTCTGTATACCAAAGCAGGTATTACAGCAGCTGCTGCACATGGAAGCTTCACCGGATGAGCTGGCAATGCTCCAGCAGTTTTTGGACAGGTTGTTCGAATTGTATTCCAGGCAGGAATAATTACAAAAATGAAGCTGCTGCCCGGTATGCTTTTTTATTTTGACGTTCACTATAGCTTCTCTATGTTCTTTTTAGTAAAAATATTTATGACGTTCACTATAAATATGGACAAGCCCGAAATTGTTAATGACATCATTATCGCTCAGTCGGGATATGGAACTGACTATATCGGGAGATTTGATATCGAGCTTGATGAAAATAAAAAAATTTCGGACTGGAAATGGGAACGTGTATCCATAACAGATCAGATCTGCAGCTTTGACGAGGAACTTGACGCTCTTGCTGATAATGCTGTTATGATGAGAAAGCCTGTAAGAAGAGCACTTAAAATAGGGACACTTGCAGGAGAATACCGTCACGAAAGCAGACTTTATGAAACAGAGCTGGGGGATATTATTTCCGATGCATTTAAGGAAATTTACGGTGCGGAGCTTGTTATCCTGCAGTCAGGGAGTATCAGAAGAAAGTCGGCCGGACCTGAAATATCTGAAAAGGATATGAGAGAGCTTTATCCCTTTGATGACGCTTTTCTTACAGTGGATATCAGCGGCAGTGAGCTTCTGGAAATGTTTGAGTTTTTGTTTTCTCTTAAAGAGGATGGTTCGGTTATGAACGGTACATTTCAGTACAGCAGAGGTTTGCGTCTTGTTGTAGACGGGGAGGACTGCTTTAATAAGGGATGCAGGATACTGAAGTTTACTCTTGACGGTAAAGAAATTTCTCCCCACAGGAATTACAGGGTGGGTGTTACACGAAACTGCTTTGAGAACTTCAGAAAATATTTTAATATGCCTATGGACGAAAAACGTGCCGTTACCGTGGGAATATCCTCTTATCATGACCTTGCCCGCTGGTTTTTGTCGCAAAACGAGCCCGTGTCGTGTAAGGATTTCGGACGATTTGAGATACTGAATTTTGAGAGGTAAACGGCTGCTGTATGGCAGCCGTTTTTTTCTGTAAGACAGGTACAGGAAGAGAAATTTTTATTTCAGTATAGTGTTTTCTGATTTTTTCTTCCGTAAATCATAACTGCTGCAGAGTAAACTGCTGTAAGTATACCTGATGTGATGTAGCTTGCTGTCCAGTTCAGGTTGAAGCCGATTTTTGCATTCAGTATAAAGCTGGTTATCACAAACATATAGAACATTCCGGGGATAAGTGCCATGAGAAACGGCTTTTTTGAGTTTATCATGAATACTGTTATCATTGAAAGGGTGAATACGGTTACTACCTGATTTGCCCAGGCACTGTATCTCCAGAGAACGGAAAATCCGTCAGGATTGTTTTTTGAAAAGAAAAGAAGTGCAGCAGCAGTTATGAACACGCCTGCTGAAACGGCAGTTCTTTTTGCCTTGCTTTTTTTATCTATATGCAATGCTTCCGAGATGATAAGTCTCAGTGAGCGGAAGGCCGTGTCTCCGGAGGTAACAGGCAGAATTATTATTCCTAAAACTGCAATAGTACCACCTGCCTTTCCCAGCAGGCTTTCGGCAACAATTCCAACTACATTTGTTGCCGGAGTATCAGCGTCCGCAAGTCCTGTATTCAGAATGCCCATTGTAGCAGCTGCCCATGTCATAGCGATAAAGCCCTCAGCAATCATCATGTTGTAGAAAACACCTCTTCCGTGCTTTTCACTTTCAATGGTACGTGAAACAAGGGTAGACTGAGTTGAATGAAAGCCCGAAATGATTCCGCAGGCTACAGTTACAAAGAATATAGGAATGAAATTCAGCCCCTTTGGGTGAACACCGTTTACGCCGATATTCCATATCTCGTCAAGAGGGTAACCCTTGAAAAATATGCCGAAGAGAATTCCTGTAGAGGACAGAAGAAGAACTCCGCCCAGAATCGGATATACTTTTCCGATTATTTTATCAATAGGAAGAATGGAAGCAAAAATAAAATACGCAAAAATAATGCCGTAAACTATCCACAGCACCGGATTGGTTATTCCGCTTTCCATCTGAAGAATGTGGGTTACAAAAACGTCCCCCGGGGTGTATGTAAATACCGTACCCAGAAGCATAAGCAGGATACATACAAATATGCTGTAAAATTTATAAATGTGTTTTCCGAGAAATTTACGGATAAGATTAGGCGTTTGCTGTCCGTCATTTCTAACAGATATCATACCGCACATATAATCGTGGAATGCGCCCGCTATGACACAGCCAACGGGGATGGTAATGAAAGCAACAGGTCCGAAAAGGATGCCCTGTATAGGTCCAAGTACCGGTCCTGTGCCTGCAATGTTGAGCAGCTGTATCAGGCAGTTTTTCCATTTTTTCATGGGAATATAGTCTACCCCGTCATTCAGGGTGAATGCGGGCGTTTTCCTGTCATCAGGACAGAACATTTTCTCGCAGATTTTTCCGTAAACTGCCCCGCCGCAAATAAGCAGCACGAGACCTGAAATAAAAGTAATCATTTGATAACCACTCCTTAGTATTTTATAATTATTAAAGCGTCAAAACAGAAGTTTTGACTTTTCAGGATTCTTTGGGTTATCTTAATAAGGTCTTATCCTTTTGACGCTTTAATCATATTATTTTTTTGATTATTATACAATATTGAGTGCAACAAAAGTGCAACAAATAATCCTGATCTTTATATTTTAGCCTTTAAAATTGCGTAAGCTTTTTAGAGGCTCTTTTTTTATTTGATAAAACTGACTATTAATCTGAAAAAAATTTTGTGTGAATTTTATAATAAAATATGGGGGTTTTGTTGCACTTTGAATGATATAATAGAGTCATGGCAGAGAAAAGTGCCTGAAAATATAGGAAAGGATGGGGCTGACTATGGAAAACAGTACGTGAAACTATAAGATTGTATTACCTGCTGGGGATGTTAATTCAGGTCAGGTAATACTCGCTGTGAAAGTATGCGGGCATGTTGAAAAAAGAATTTTTTCAGCAGGGATCCCGGAGATTAAACTTTTGTAAAGAAAAAAACGGGGGTTTTATTATGAAAGAAAATAACAATTTAAGTTTTGGTGTTAGGGTCGTTTACTTTGCACAGTCTGTGTTTACTGTAATTGGTTTGGTGTTACAGGCAGTAATTACTTTTAATGCTGTTTTTACGCCGCATCACGAGTTCAAAGACGGATTAGTTGTATGTATAGTTGAAAATATTATTCCAATGGTTATATTTGCAGCATTGTTTATTTATGCATTTTTTGGTTTAAAGAAAGACAGTAAGCTTTTCTATGCAATTGCAATATTAAACATATCTTATGCTACAGCCCAGATAGCGTCAGCTCAGGCGTTTTTTGCGGTGGCGCGTCCGATATTGATGACACTTTTGTCTATTCATTTAGGTTTTCTGACTGCATTTGTAGTTTTGATTAATGTGAATTCCAACAGAGCACTTTGGATGATGAGATTTGCTATTCTGGGGAAAATCTCCTATCATTTAGTCCATTTGGGAATACGTAATTTACAGGATCGTCTTCAGATTTCAGCGATTCTTGAGGAATTCGGCGGATCGGAAAGATTTTTCTTAGTTGCAAAATTGCTGATTCCTCTGTTGATTGACACATCCATATATTTCTGCTATAAGGCAAAGTTAAGACATGGAAAGGGACAAATTACAGAAAACAAATAACAGATTGATGAACGGATCAAAGCAGCAATTACATAAACAATTCGGTGGAACATCTGTAACTGAAGATGTTCCACCGAATTGTTTAAACCTGGTTACGTAATAAAAAGGAGATGATTACTATGAGGTTCAATATAAAAAAAGTAACGGCATGTGTATGTTCTCTCTCAATGATAGCCGCTGCTGTTACGCAGAATACTGGCGGTGAATTTAACATTTTTGATGAACAAAAGGTTTTTGCATTTGTGGATGAAAGCGGGATTAAGTACAATGAACTTAATGACGGAACTCTGGAGATAGTTGAATATAACGGAGAAGATTCAGTTTTGGTTATACCGGATGAAATTGACGGGAAGAGAGTAATAAGTATAGGTAATTATGCGTTTTCCGGATGCGGTGAAATAACAGAAATAATACTCCCTGAAGGCTTAACGGGTATAGGGGAAGGTGCATTTGACCAATGCAGCGGCATAACGGAAATAACAATTCCTGAAGGCGTAACAAGTATAGAAGATTCTATCTTTTATGACTGCAGCGGTTTAACAGAAATAACACTCCCGGGTGGGATAAAAAGTATAGGTGATTATGCATTTTCCGGATGCAGTGAATTAACAAAAATAACACTCCCTGAAGGTTTAACAAGTATAGGGGAAGGTTCATTTTTCGAATGCAGCGGCATAACAGAAATGACACTCCCTGAAGGTTTAACAAGTATAGGGGAAGGTTCATTTATGGGATGTAGTGGAATAACAGAAATAATACTTCCGAAAGGTTTAACAAGTATACCATATGCTGCGTTTTCAGGATGCAGCGGCTTAACAGAAATAACAATTCCGGAAAGTGTAACAAGCATTAATTTCGCTGCTTTTGATTATGTATCATCAGAATTAAAGATTTGTGGTACTGAGGGGAGCTATGCTCAGAAGTATGCTGTTAATAACAACCTGAAATTCGAGATATTAAGTGTTACCGGTGATGTTGATGGTAACGGAATAGTATCATTAGCTGATTTCATAAAACTTGTTGAGCATATGATTAATCCTGAAGTTAATATTAACCATAACGGTTCAGATATGAACAGCGACGGAAAAATTGATTCAACTGATGTTATTGAACTTAAGAAGTTTTTCCTTGGATGCTGACATTATTGTTCCGGAAAATGTGCGTACAGTCCTGTATATTCCATTCATCCTGCTGATGGTATAAGAATAGCCTCTGCCGCACTTATGGTTCATGATAATTTTTCAGACTGAGCAAGCCTTTTCTTTGCCGCTTTCAGTTCTGCCGACTGCTTCTGCTGTGAGTTCTGCATTGCAAGTTCAATAAACTCCGACTCATTCTCTCTGACGAAAGTAGTCATCTTTCTCAGTTCTGATAACACGATTTCTTCCAATACAACAGTACGGATATAATGTGCGGAGCAATCTTCCTTATCCGCCGAATAAGTCGAACATTTCAGATGTTCTTGGTTTGAGTTAAGACTTTTGGAACGACAGAGATACATTTTCTTGCCACAGTCAGCACAGTAAACCATTCCCGAAAACGGATTTACCTCTTCCTGATGCTGAAGCTTTCTCTTGTTTTTTCGTAGCTCCTGCAGGTGGAGATAATTCTCTCTATCTTCCGCTTCTCATCTTCCGATACTCCGACGGCGAAACGCCTGTGTGCTTGTGAAAAAGACGGCTGAAATAAAGGGCGTTATCATATCCGACAGATTCGGCAATTTCAGAGATATTATATTCAGTTGTTTCAAGTAAATTCTTGGCATTTACCATTCGCAGAGAAAGAATATACTGCATAGGTGTAACTTTCAGAATTTGTTTAAAGCTTCGTATGAACCAGCAGGTGCTCATATGCCGCGATTCTGCATATTCATCAATATTAAGAGGTTTGTTGTAATTTTCATTAAAATAATGGGTAGCACGTTCGATTTCATTCTGAATGTCGCTACCCGTTTTTCGTCCCTCTTTAATATAACGATTAATCATAATAAAAATATGACGAAGCATAATAGCAATCAATTCTTCATAATTAGGACGGCATAACTGCAGTTCCTGAATAATCTGACGATACAGCCAAGTGTAGTCAGGGGAGTTACCTGTGTAAAAAACATTTTCATCACGTGGCATTTCGTAGTTGTCCAGAATTCCTTCCACCATTCTTCCTGTGAAATGTATCCAATAAACTTCTGTCTTATCGGGAGCGTAATAATAATACATCTGAGTTTCGTTTGGACGGTATAAAATCATATTTCCTTCGGTTATGATATGCTCTTTTCCTTCAAAGAAAAAATGCCCCTTTCCCTTGGCAATATATAAAAGCTGATAATCCTTTCTGCCTGTCGGGCGTTCGGTAGCAACGACAGGTCTGCTATGAACACGATAATACCCACAACTTGTAACGACGAGAGATTTGCTTGTATCAACCATATCATTAAGTGAATTATGAAGATATGCAACATTTGTAAACATAGTCAATACCTCCTTTTCTTAAGTATACCAGACATATGATGATATTTCAATAGATTTGTATTATTTTGTGCATATTTTAGTCTATTGTGTTTATGGTGCGAGGGTAAAAACCGTGTTAGAATATAATCAGGAAAAACAAAGGCGCCTTTAAATGGAAACAGTATTCACCCGTTATGTGAGTGCTGCTTCGGTGCAAAACTCGAGACTTGCACCGAAACTGAACAACAACATTATTTTCTATTAAAGGAGAGTTTTCTATGGATAACAAGAAGTATCTTAAATGGTATAACAAAATCGGATATGGCTCGGGAGATATCGCAGGAAACGTTGTTTACGCGTTTCTCACAACATTTGTTATGATTTATCTTACCGATACAGCAGGACTTAACGCAGGCATAGTTGGAACGCTGATGATGGTTTCAAAAATATTTGATGGCTTTACAGATATCATTTTTGGTTCACTTATTGATAAGACAAAATCGAAACTCGGTAAAGCACGCCCCTGGATGCTTTATCCTTACATAGGCTGCAGTCTTATGCTGGCTGCGATATTTGCCATTCCTACCGAATGGGGAGATGTAGCAAAATATGCATATTTCTTTATTACCTATACTTTACTTAACGCAGTGTTCTATACTGCAAACAACATTGCATATTCAGCTCTTACAGCGCTTATTACAAGAAACGGAAATGAAAGGGTTCAGATGGGCTCAATCAGATTTATCTTTGCATTCGGAACAAGCCTTCTTATCCAGAGCATTACAGTAGACGCAGTAGAATATTTCGGGAACGGAGCAGAGGGATGGAGAATTGTTGCAATAATTTACGCAATCATAGGCCTTATCGTAAATACAATTTCTGTATTCTCTGTTAAGGAACTTCCTGAAAAAGAACTTAAAAAAGAAAATCCTGCCGATGAAGAAGCTGCAAAATTTTCTGCCGAAGCTTATCCCGATTTTGAACTTGCTGATAAAGAAAATCGTGTTAAAGACGAAAGCAAGAAATACTCACTTATAGATTCTGCAAAAATTCTTCTTGCCAATAAATACTACATTCTGATATGCGGCATCTACATTCTGACGCAGCTTTTCTCATCAACACTCAGTATGGGAATCTACTATATGACTTACATCTTAGGTGACGCAGATTTACTTGGCACATTCTCCCTCGCAATCAATATCCCGATGATTTGCGGTCTGCTTATTACACCCTTCATTGTAAAGAAATGCAAGGGTATGTACAAACTTAATCTAACAGGTTACCTCATTTCTACCATCGCAAGAGCACTGGTAATGGTTGGCGGATATATACAGAATATACCGATGATGCTGATTTTCACAGGTGTTGCCGCAATCGCAATGAGTCCTATGCAGGGCGACCTTAACGCACTTATCGCAGCTTGCTCCGATTATACATACCGCACAACAGGCAAACGAATCGACGGAACAATGTATTCCTGCTCATCTCTCGGTGTTAAAATCGGCGGCGGTATCGGAACAGCTCTTACAGGCTGGTTGCTTGCAGCAGGCGGATATGTTGCAAACGCTGCTGTACAGCCTGAATCCTGCATCAATATGTTGCACTTTATGTATCTTTGGTTACCGATGATATTAAATCTCTTGATTACAATTCTTCTCTCACGTCTTACAGTTGAAAAAGCAAACGAAGATTGGGATAAAACCCACAGCAACTAAGGAGGACATCTTATGAAACCTACACTCGAATGGCTTGCAGACCCTGAAGTTTTCGAAATTAACAGAGAAAAGGCACATTCCGATCATAGCTATACTACAAAGGACGGCGACCTTCGTCAGAGTCTTAACGGTACTTGGAAGTTCGCATATAGCGAACACCCCGACAACAGACCTACTGATTTTTACAAGTCTGATTTTGATGTAACAGACTTTGATGATATTAAAGTTCCCGGTCATATTCAGTTACAGGGCTACGACAAGCCTCAGTATGTGAATACTCAGTACCCCTGGGAAGGTCATGAGCAGCTTGTTCCGCCTCAGATTCCCAAGAAACGCAATCCTGTGGGAAGTTATGTTAAGTTCTTTGACGTTGACAAGGCGCTGCTTGGAAAAGATACATATATCAGCTTTCAGGGTGTAGAAACCGCAATCTATGTGTGGCTTAACGGCGAGTTTGTAGGTTACTCCGAGGACAGCTTTACACCTTCCGAATTCAGTATTACTCCTTATCTCAAGGAAAAGAACAACAAGCTTGCGGTTGAGGTTTACCGTTACAGCACAGCAAGCTGGCTTGAAGACCAGGATTTCTGGAGATTTTCGGGTATATTCCGTGACGTGTATCTTTACGCTGTTCCTGAAATTCACGTTCGTGATATGAAGGTTATCGCTGATTACGATTACGAAAACGGTAATGGTATTCTCACAACAGAGCTTGACGTTACAGATAAAAGCGATTATAGTGTAAAACTTACACTTACAGATAAAAACGGCAACAAGGTTTATGAGGGAGATACAGCAAATGTATCGACTTCAATTCCTAATGTTCAGCCTTGGAGTGCAGAACAGCCTGACCTCTATACACTTACTGCTGAAATTACCGCTGACGGTGAAATTATTGAAACAGCCGAAACAAAGGTTGGTTTCCGTACTTTTGAACTAAAAAACGGCATTATGTGTCTGAACGGCAAGAGAATAATTTTCAAGGGTATCAATCGCCACGAGTGGAACGCAGAGGGCGGCAGAGTTGTGACAGAAGAAGATATGCTCTGGGATATCCGCTTTATGAAGCGTAACAACATCAACGCTGTCCGCACCTGTCACTATCCAAACAACTCCCTTTGGTATAAGCTTTGCGACGAGTATGGTATTTACCTTATTGACGAAACAAATCTTGAAAGTCACGGTACTTGGCAGAAGATGGGCGCTTGTGAGCCGTCAATAAATATCCCCGCCTCTCTTCCCGAATGGAAGGAAGCCTGCCTCGACAGAGCAAGGTCCATGTATGAGCGAGACAAGAATCATGCAAGTGTGCTGATCTGGTCGTGCGGAAACGAAAGCTACTGCGGTGATGATATTGCGGCAATGGCTGACTACTTCCACGAGGTTGACAAGACAAGACTTGTTCACTACGAAGGCGTTGTGTGGAACAGAAAATACGACCACATCACCGATATGGAAAGCCGTATGTATGCAAAACCCTGTGAGGTTGAGGAATACCTGAAGCAGAACACAGGAAAGCCCTACATCAGCTGTGAATATATGCACGCTATGGGCAACTCCCTCGGCGGTATGAAGCTTTACACCGACCTTGAAGATAAATATGAAGCATATCAGGGCGGCTTTATCTGGGACTACATCGACCAGTCACTTTACAAGGACGGAGTGCTTGTTTACGGCGGCGATTTTGATGACAGAGCAAGCGATTACGGCTTCTGCACAAACGGTATTGTTTACGCTGACCGCACATATTCTCCAAAGGTAAGCGAAGCAAAACAGCTTTACTCCAACATCAGAATGAGTCTTGAGAACGGTGTGCTGACCGTAGAAAACAGAAACCTTTTCACTGATACAAGCGGATATATCTTCAAGGTAACTCTTGTAAAGGAGGGCGACATCCTCAGTGCAGAGGAGCACCGCCTGAACATCTCCGCAGGGGAAGCAGGCAGCGTGAAGCTTGGTCTGGATATTCCCGAAAACGGCGGCGAATATGTTCTGACAGTCTACGCAGTTCTTGCAGAGGACACGATCTGGGCAGAAAAGGGACACGAGATATCCTTTGCACAGCAGATCGTAAAAACTCCCGAGATCACAGCCCCGATGACTGCTCATAAGGCAGAGATAGTGTACGGCGATTTCTGTATCGGAGTAAACGGCGAGAGCTTCTCGATGCAGTTCGACAAGCGTGAGGGCGGCGTAAGCTCGCTGGTCTACAACGGAGTTGAGTACATCACAAGAGCGCCTAAGGTAAGCTTTTTCAGAGCGCACACCGATAACGATACAGGCGCGGGCTACCCTTGCGAGAATGCACAGTGGCAGATCGCAGGAAAATGTGCAAAGCTTCTCGGTTTTGAAACAAAAGAAAACGCTGACAGCCTTGAAGTAACATTCAAGTTCCTTGCACCCACTGTTCCGTCATTTGAATACAAGGTTACATATATCGCATATTTCGATGGCAGACTCGGTGTTAAAGCTGAATATCCCGGAGTAAATGGGCTTTCTGATATGCCTGTGTTTGCAATGGATTTTAAAATGAAAAAGAAGTATGACAAGTTCACATTCTACGGAATGGGCCCTTACGAAAACTATATTGACCGTGACAACGGTGCAAGACTTGGTGTGTATACATCGACAGCAAACGACAACTTCACAAAGTATCTTAACCCCCAGGAATGTGGTAACAGAACAGGTATCAGATATGTAGATGTATATGAAGAAAACGGAACAGGTCTTAACTTCAAAGCAAACAAACAGCCTTTCGAAATGAGTGTTCTTCCGTATAACGCATACGAACTTGACAACGCTATGCACCGCGAAGAATTACCTGAATCATCATACACATGGGTACGCATTGCCGCAAAGCAGATGGGCGTCGGCGGTGATGACAGCTGGGGTGCACCTGTACATCAGGAATTTAAAATATCCTCTGAAGAAGCAATGACACTTGAATTTATAATCAATTCTCTTTAATTCTGAAAGGAGCAAATGTTATGAATATCCTTAAAACTTTACAGTCTATTGAAAACAATGAGCTTTTAAA
>JAUNJJ010000116.1 GCA_030533325.1 Oscillospiraceae bacterium | reverse complement strand
TTTCTGTTCTTGTCAATACGAACATATACAACATCATTGGAATCCATTTCGTATTCGAGCCACGCACCACGATTAGGGATTACTGTTGCCTTGTAAAGATTCTTACCCGTCTTATCCTTCTCAAATGAGTAATATACACCAGGGGATCTGACAAGCTGTGAAACAATAACACGTTCAGCACCATTGATAACAAAAGTACCACTGTCTGTCATAAGCGGAAAATCACCCATGAAGATTTCGCTTTCCTTAACGTCACCGGTTTCCTTGTTCCAGAGTGTTGCAGTAACTCTCAGAGGTGCGGCATAAGTAACGTCACGTTCTTTACATTCAGCGATTGAGTACTTTGGAGTGTCGTCAATTTTATATCCTGTAAAATTTAAAACTAAATTTCCGTTGTAGTCAGTAATAGCGGCTACATCATGAAAAACCTCTTTAAGACCCTCCTCTTTGAACCACTTGTAGGAATTTTTCTGTACTTCGATAAGGTTTGGCATTTCAAGAGCCTCGTTGATTTTGCCGAAGCTCATTCTGGTATTTTTTCCTAGCTGCTTAGGCTTGACATTCACCATAGGTGTCTGGTCCTCCTTTTTGTTGATAGGTTGATAATCTGTATCAGAAATACTGCTGATATCAAATCAAAAAAATGTGAAAACTATTGCTAATTTAACATATCTGTGATATACTATACCATAGTATTGCAGGTATAAAATTAGCCATTTTGATACATTATATTATTATACACCAACACGATTAAGATGTCAATGTCAAATTAAAAGATTGTGACTTTATCCGTATTTTCATTCTGAAGATACGGTTTTTTTGTTGATTTATTCTATCTTTCCATTATCCCTTCCTCTTTTGTCGAAATAAATTCAAAAAAATATTTTCATGTTATATATTGATTTTTCTTCCATAATATGATAATATAAATTAAGACATATAAGTCACAATAAGGAAGGAGTAGAAAATTATGTTTTCTAAGATTAACACTATGGGACTATTCGGACTCAATGCATTTTCCGTTGATGTCGAAACCGACATCAGCATGGGACAGCCTGCTTTTGAAATAGTCGGTCTGCCTGATATGGTTGTAAAGGAAAGCCGCGAACGTATAAAAGCTGCGATGAGAGCAGGCGGGATAAAATTTCCGAATGCAAGAGTTATGGTAAATCTCGCACCGGCAGATACAAAGAAAAGCGGTTCGGTTCACGATCTCGCAATTTTTGTTGGCATTCTTTCATCCATGGGCATTATAAACGAGAACACCGACAACTGCTGCTTCATAGGGGAAGTATCGCTTAACGGAAACGTCCGCCATGTAAACGGAGTTCTGCCCATGACGATAATGGCCATGAAAAACGGAATAGAAAATATTTTTGTGCCTTCGGACAATGCTTTTGAAGCTTCGGTAGTTGACGGAATACATGTTTATGGTGTAAAATCTATTATAGATGTTATTGCGCATTTTACCGGGGGAAAGAAAATTTCCGAATCGGAAAAATACACCGTGCCGATGGCACAGAATACATCTGCACTGGATTTTTCCGACATAAAGGGACAGCATGCCGCAAAGCTTGCACTGGAAATAGCAGCCGCCGGCGGACACAACGCCCTGCTTATCGGCAGTCCTGGCAGCGGAAAGAGCATGCTTTCCAAAAGACTTCCGGGTATTCTTCCTCTCATGACATTTGAGGAATCGATAGAGACCACCAATATTCACTCTATCTCCGGTCTTATTGACAAGGATACCCCTCTCGTAACGGTTCGTCCGTTCCGTGCTCCGCATCACACAATTTCATCTGCCGGTCTTGCCGGAGGAGGAACTATTCCGCATCCGGGTGAGATTTCACTTGCTCACAACGGTCTTCTGTTTCTTGATGAACTTGCTGAATTTGACAGGAAAACCCTTGAGATACTCCGTCAGCCGCTTGAAGAACAGAAGGTGACTATTTCCCGCGCCAACGGAACAATCACCTATCCTTCGTCAATAATGCTCATCGCTGCAATGAATCCCTGTCCGTGCGGTTTCTTCGGACATCCGACGAAAAAATGTATCTGTTCTCCAAAGCAGGTTTCAAACTATCTTTCAAGAATTTCCGGACCGCTGCTCGACAGATTTGATCTTCACATCGAAGTTGCTCCGGTAGAGTTTAAACATCTTTCCTCTGATACTGTTGAAGAAAGTTCCGCTTCAATAAGACAGCGTGTACAGGATGCCCGTGAGATACAGATTAAAAGATTTGAGGAAACCGGTATTTCATGCAATGCACGTATAACATCTTCAAAACTACGCGAATTCTGTCCTCTCGAACCCGATGCTGAGTCATTTTTATGCAGTGTCTTTGACAAAATGGGACTTTCCGCAAGAGCATATGACAGAATTCTCAAGGTTGCAAGGACAATTGCAGACCTTGACAAAACCACCAGAATAAATAAAAAACATATTTCACAGGCCGTTCAGTACAGATCACTCGACAGGAAGTACTGGAACAGAGAAGGCTGAATTATAAAAACAGAACAGGAATGAACAATTAATGATAAAACTTATCGCAACTGACATGGACGGAACTCTTCTTGATGATGAAAAAAAACTTCCTCCTGACTTTTCTGAAGTTATGGACAGGCTTAAAAGGCACGGTATAAGGTTTACAATTGCCAGCGGAAGATCATACTCTGCTCTTACTCCAATATTTGAACCTTACTCCGAAAAAATGAGCTTTATCTGTGACAACGGTGCATTCATAGTTCAGAACGGAAGAGAAGAATTTATAAGCAGTATCGCACCGGAAACGGTCAGTAAAATAGTAAAGATATGCCGTGATAAAATTCCGGAGGCATATCCTGTTCTCTGCGGCAGAAAAGGAATTTATGCGACAGGCGGATTCAATCTGCATTCAGAAAAGGAGCTGGGATTCTACTACAACTCAAGACAGATATGCGATGATCTTGCAGATACCGGAGATGATATTTTCAAGATTGCAATATATGATGAAAACAATCCCAAGAGCTACTCATACCCTGTTCTTGATAAAATATTCGGAAAAGAACTTACACTTGTTGTCTCGGGACATCTGTGGATGGACATAATGAACCCGGGTATCAACAAGGGAGCTGCACTGAATACAATTCAGAAATCTCTTGGAATATCAAAGGAAAAAACAATGGCATTCGGAGACTTCTACAACGATATAGATCTTCTGGCACAGGCTGAATACAGTTACGTCATGGATAATGCAAATGATGACATGAAGCTCCACGGAAAATATATTGCCGGAAGCAATAACTCAGGTGGTGTAACCAGGGCAATAAAACAGTATCTTGATGAAAACGGTCTCTTCTGAAAGGAGCAAAAATGAACAATCTGAAAACAATTACTGAAGCAGTAAAAAAATATTTTAAGAATCTTGACAAACTGCTGCTGCTTGCGGTTATAGCATGTACTGTACTCGGAATCACTCTTCTGTATTCGCTGTCAGCAAACGGAACCATAGGGTACGGAGTTTACAGGACACAGCTCTTTTCCATGATTACGGGACTTATAATCTGCCTTTTCATATCATGCCTTGATTACAGGGAGTTTTCAAAGCTCTGGTTTTTGTACGCCCCCGCTGCTCTTATTCCGGTACTTCTGACATTTACATCTCTTGGAATAGGTGTTGAGGGAACAGACGATGTTGCCTGGCTTAAACTCGGACCGGTTACATTTCAGCCTGCAGAGGTACTGAAAATTGCATTTCTTCTTACATTCTCGTATCATCTTTTCAAGGTTCGTGAAGATCTTAACAATATTTTAAACATAATTCTTATCTGTCTGCACGGGGCGGTTCCCATTCTCATTGTTATGAAACAGGGCGACCACGGTACAGCGCTTGTATTTATCATGATGTTCCTTATCATGCTTTACTCAGCCGGACTCTCCATTGCATATATAATACCGGCTGTCCTCGCAGTTCCTGTAGTCGTATTCGTTGCCTGGCAGTATCTTCTCGGTTCTGTTCAGAAGGAACGTATAATGATACTCTTCAATCCGGGAAGTGACCCTGAAGGAATAGAATGGCAGCAGGATCTCGGACTGGCTTCCCTGGCTGCAGGTAATATTTTCGGAAAAGGTCTTTTTGGAAACGGAGAAAGTAATGTTCCTGAAATATACAATGACTTTATTTTCTCTTATGTAGGCTATGTATTCGGATTTGTAGGCTGTACTGCTCTTGTTCTTGTTTTTGCATTTATCTGCATAAAGATAATAGCTGACAGCAGAACCGCATGCGATGAACTGGGTAAAAATATCTGCATGGGTGCATTCGCCATGCTGTTCACCCACTGTACCATGAACATCGGAATGGTACTTAAGGTAATGCCGGTTATCGGTATTCCGCTGCCTTTTGTAAGTGCCGGAGGTACCGCACTTCTCAGTATGTATATCGTTATCGGCATTGTTCTGAGCGTAAGACAGCACAACGAGAAAATCTACCGGATGTTCGCCTAAAATATCATTGACATATTTCATAAAAAAATGCTATAATTATTATATTCAGTAACTAAATTTCAGAAAGGAATTTATCTTATGACAAATCAGCTCTGTATAGTCCTTGACTTCGGCGGTCAGTACAACCAGCTCATCGCAAGAAGAGTCCGCGAATGCGGTGTATACTGCGAAATCAAGAAATTTGACACACCAATCGAAGAGATTAAAGCACTTAACCCTGCAGGTATTATTTTTACCGGCGGTCCGAACAGTGTTTACGATGAAACCTCCCCGCACATTTCAAAGGATATCTTTGAACTTGGTATTCCGGTTCTCGGTATCTGCTACGGATGTCAGCTTATGGCCTACACTCTCGGCGGTACAGTTTCAACATGCGTAACATCAGAATACGGAAAAACAGAAATCAAATCAGACAGCAGCTGTGCTGTATTTAAAGACGTACCTGAACAGAACGTAGTATGGATGAGCCACACAGACTATATAAGCCAGATTCCTGAGGGATTCAGCATTACCGCCACTTCAAAGGACTGTCCGTGTGCTGCTATGGCATGCCCTGAAAAGAAACTCTACGCTGTACAGTTCCACCCTGAAGTAACTCACAGCGAGTACGGCAGAGAAATCTTAAGAAACTTCCTTTTTGAAGTATGTGAATTCACAGGCGACTGGAAGATGGACAACTTTATCGAAGAAACAGTTGCAAAGCTCAGAGAAAAAATCGGTGACAAGAAAGTTGTTCTCGGTCTCTCAGGCGGTGTTGACTCTTCAGTTGCAGCAGGTCTTTTAAGCCGTGCAGTCGGCAAACAGCTCACATGTGTATTTGTTGATCAGGGTCTTATGAGAAAGGACGAGGGTGACTTTGTTGAAGAAACATTTACACGTCTTTTCGATATGAATTTCGTAAGAGTAAACTGTCAGAAGCAGTTCCTTGAAAAGCTTAAGGGAGTAACTGATCCTGAACAGAAGAGAAAGATAATTGGTACTGAGTTCTACAAGGTATTCTGGGACAAGGTACGTGAAGAAGCAGAAGGCGGATTCTTCGCACAGGGCACCATTTATCCTGACCGTATCGAAAGCGGCAAGGGCAATGCCAGCGGCAAGGGCAGCACTGCTACTATAAAGACACATCACAACATGGTTGAGATGCCAAAGGATATCACATTTGACGGAATTATCGAACCGCTTGGTGACCTTTTCAAGGATGAAGTCCGTCAGGTTGGTGAAAAGCTCGGTATTCCGCACGAACTCGTATGGAGACAGCCATTCCCTGGTCCGGGACTCGGTGTAAGAATTATCGGTGAGATAACAGAAGAAAAAGTAAAGATTCTTCAGGAAGCGGATGCTGTATTCCGTGATGAGATTAAAAAGAGCGGAATCGAAAGCGAACTCAAGCAGTTCTTCGCAGTTCTCCCTGATGTAAAAACTGTCGGCGTTATGGGTGATCACCGTACATACGACCACCTCATCGCTATCAGAGCTGTTACAACAGACGACTTCATGACAGCAGACTGGGCAAGGATTCCTTATGACGTTCTCGCTAAAGTTTCAAACAGACTCTGCAACGAGGTTGAGCATGTAAACAGAGTTGTTTACGACATCACTTCAAAGCCGCCGGGAACTGTGGAGTGGGAATGATATCTAAAACAAAAACGTCGCAATTGCGTGGTTTGAGAGCACTTCAAAGCCGCGTCGACAATATTTAAAAAAAAATATTTCCTCGTATTTTCAACTGTAATACGAGGAAATTTTTATTTAAACAGGAAATACTGTGTGCTTTCCTCATTTGACTTGTAACCGTCATATTTTTATATACACTTTTCAGCTAAACTATTGATTTTCAAAACAAAATGAGCTATACTATAAACAGTAGAAGTATTTCTGCGTATACTAAAAACGGGAGGTTTTGATATGGCAACTTCAAGCATCAGGAAAAATTTCGTTGTATATGGTGATGAACAGGCAAAAATATTCGCAAATGCAATTGAAGAGTCTGCTAATCATGCCGCACCTGAAATCAAAGTAGATGTCAAAAAAATAAGCGGCTCAAAAGAACTCAGAGCACTTATGATAAAAAGGAAGAAAACAAATGCATGATTTTACGACTATCAATATTCGTGAATACTTAAATAATCCAAACGATGATGAAATCGGAGAGAATGCACTTCTTCAAATTCTCTCCGATTATTCATGTGAGCTCAATTCAGATGTTGAACGCTTTTTAAAAGAGCAATCTATAGAATTTTCCAAGAAGCATCAATCAGTAACATATTTGGTATTCTCAAATGAAGATGCTGAACTGCTCGGATATTTTACACTGACAATTAAACCTATCACTATCAAATGCGATAATATCAAAAGCAAAACTATATTGAAAAAAATTGCCCGTGTAAGCGATTGCAGAGAAGACGATGATACATATAGCTTGTCCGCTTATCTTATTGCTCAGCTTGGAAAGAACTACGCTAATCATAATGATAAAAGAATTACTGGAAAGCAATTACTTGGTCTTGCAATCAATCAAATCAAAGACTTGCAATATCTTATTGGTGGCATAATTATGTTCCTTGAAGCAGAAAAAAAGCCGGAACTTATAAATTTTTATAAAGATAATGGTTTTGTAGAATTTGATACAAGAGAAACTACAAGTACGATTAGCGAACAGCATACACTAATTCAACTGCTGAAAGTGATAAAATAACACATAATCAATCTGCAAACAATCTCAAAAATTATTCTTCCTAAACATCCGCCAATATATTCCACTCAATATACAGCAGCATCACCGTGATACTGTTTGTGATACTAAATTTTCATCATAATCCTTGTACCATATGAATGAATGCGTATTATTTGTAATACCCGAAACACACTGTCACCAGATGTATCAGGTGGGCAAATTTATATAGCGAGTGGGAATAAAAAAACAAAACCTCAGAAACAGTGTATCTACGCTGTTTCCAAAGTCTTAAAACCTCAGTGATAACAATTTGATAACAGGAATTGAAACGAAAATATCATGCATTGCAAGTGGATTACAAGTCACACCACTCTTTCACAGGTTCATGCTTTCTGCAGTCATCGATCGTTTTCGACCAATTAAGTCTCCATTCTGTATATCCGGCCTTGCTGATTTCACCATCAGCAAGGTCTTTGTTGTATTTAGCTCTCCGGCTAGCCGAAGAGTTCTAAATAAGAGAGCCGAAGTATTCGATGTGAATTCTTCGGCTTTATTTCGTCAGCTCAGCTGTTATCTTCCCCAGAACAGAATATTGCTCCTGAGAGAGCTGCCTTCTCGTCTGAGCATTCTTAACACGATAGGTATCGACCAAGGATTTGACAGTTTCAGTCTGAGCTTCGGTCAGTCCGTGAGTAGAAAGCGTTCCCTGATGCTTCATTCCGCAGAGGGTGTCCATAGACACGTCGAATATGCTGGCGATAGAGCGAAGCGTCTCAAATGGCGGAGTCATGATATTAGCTTCATATTTGCTGACTGTACCCTCGGTGACATCAAGCAATTCTCCGAGCTTTTTCTGCGTTATATTTCGTTCTTTGCGTAATGATCTTATCAATGCACCGAGATCATACATCTGCCCTCACCTCCGAGTTTCTCTTTTGGAATATTATACCCAATTATACTTGCTAATTTCGATAGATTGTGATATAATATATTCTAAACGCGCAAGTTTATAAGTGAAATGTTTCAGCTAATGCAAGTTTTGGAGGTGCGATATGGCAAGTAAGAACGGTAGTTTGGGTAAAGCGAGTAAAGCCAAGAAAGATGAGTTCTATACTCAGCTTGCAGATGTAGAGAACGAATTGCGCCATTATAAGCCGTTTTTCAAAGGTAAGGTAGTGTTCTGTAACTGCGATGATCCATTTGAAAGTAATTTTGTGAAGTATTTTGCGATGAATTTCAATACACTTGGGTTGAAAAAGTTGATTGCCACCTGTTATGCAACATCACCCGTTATGTATTCTCAGCTTACTTTCTTTGGAGAACCAGAACCTATTGGAAATACAAGTGAAGGAAAGAAACCATACAAGATTGAGATTACCGAGGTTCGTGATGAGAACGGCGACGGTGCTATTGACCTTGACGATTTTGAAACAATGCTCCGAAAAAATCCACCTAAGCTCTTGCAAGGGGACGGGGATTTTCGTTCCGAGGAATGTATCACTCTGCTGAAAGAAGCTGATGTGGTAGTTACAAATCCGCCTTTCTCATTGTTCCGTGAATATGTTGCTCAGCTAATCGAGTATGATAAGAGATTTATCATCATTGGAAATCAGAATGCTATAACATATAAGGAAATATTCACGCTGCTTCGGGATAATAAAGTTTGGTTAGGCTATAAATTCGGAGATATGGCTTTTACTGTTCCAGATAGCTATGAGCCAAGAGAAACTCGCTTCTGGATAGATGATAACGGACAAAAATGGCGTAGTATGGGAAATATCTGTTGGTACACCAACATAGATATTCAAAAACGTCACGAAAATTTGATACTATACAGAACTTACTCGGAGAATGATTATCAGAAATATGATAATTACAATGCAATCAACGTGGATAAGGTAAGTGAAATTCCAATTGATTACGCAGGCGTTATGGGCGTGCCAATCACCTTTATGGATAAATATAATCCAGAGCAGTTCCAGATCGTTGGTCTAATTGCAGGAAACATTAAGGGATTGGCTGGAATTACTTCAAGCACTGGTAAAGATGGTCCGTATATAGGCGGTAAGCTCAAATTTGGAAGGATTCTTATTAGAAAGCGGGGGTAACTATGGAGATCAGACTGGAAGAACATACTGTAGCAGAGATATTCGATGGCTATGAGGATAATGATGAAAGTGGTGTAGTCGGCTTCGGCGGAAAGCTCAATATTCGTCCTGCGTTTCAACGAGAGTTCGTCTACAAAGAAAAAGAACGTAATGCTGTAATTGATACTGTTATCAAAGGCTTTCCCCTGAATGTGATGTATTGGGTGGAGGACGAGCAGGGCGGTTACGAATTGCTTGATGGTCAGCAGCGGACAATCAGTATTTGTCAGTATTGTAACGGCGATTTTTCTATGCTGATTGACGGAAAGCCCCGTACTTTCGGGAATCTGACACCTTATGAGCAACAACAATTCCTCGGTTATAAGCTGATGATATATGTCTGCAAGGGAAACGATAAGGAAAAGCTCGACTGGTTCAGAACGATCAATATAGCAGGAGCTGTACTGACAGCCCAAGAGCTTCGCAATGCTATCTACACAGGCTCGTGGCTTACAGATGCAAAGCGATATTTCAGCAAAAACAGCTGTGTTGCATACAAAACTGCGAATAAGTACCTTAACGGTGAAATGAACCGTCAGGCATATCTTGAACGTACAATTAAGTGGATAGCCGCCCGTGAGGGTATCGGTATCGAGGAGTATATGTCAGCTCATCAACATGATAGCAATGCTTCAGCACTGTGGTTGTATTTCAATAGCGTCATTACATGGGTGCGGACAATTTTCCCTAAGTACCGAAAAGAAATGAAAGGGTTGGAATGGGGCTTGCTGTTCAATCAGTACGGTAATGATGCTCTTGATCCTGCGGAATTGGAGACAAAAATCGCCGCTCTCATGGCTGACAAGGAAGTAACCAAGAATAGCGGTGTGTACGAATATCTGCTTAGTGGTAAGGAGAAATTCCTAAGTCTGCGTCAGTTTGATGACGATGATAAGCGAGCTGCCTATGAACAGCAGCAGGGTATCTGTCCGATATGCGGACAGCATTTTGACTTTGAGAAGATGCACGCCGACCATATCACGCCCTGGCACGCAGGCGGAAAAACCGTTCCGGATAACTTGCAGATGTTGTGCAGGGATTGTAATTTGAAAAAGTCGGGGCAGGAATAATAGAATATATAGGCGAATTTCCTTGAAATAACACGACTATTGTGGTATAATATAGATATACTGAATAACCGTGTTGTTTCAGGGAATTTTTATTTTATAGATGTTTGAATTACTAGTCCATAAGCTTTATAAAATGGAGGGAAGCTATAATGCATAATGATCGTGGCTCAGAGTGGAATAGATGGGATTTACATTTACATACAGCGTCATCTTATGATTATAAATATAAAGCTGATGATGCTGACGAATTACTCTGTAAGACTTTAAAAGCAAATGAAATTAAAGCAGTAGCTATTACAGATCATTTTAAAATTGACAAATGTAGAATAGAAAAATTACGTAGTATTGCTCCAGAAATTGTTTTCTTTCCTGGAGTTGAACTGCGTACAGATAAAGGAGCAAATAATCTGCATTTGATTCTTATTTTTTCAGAAGAATCTGATCTCTCTAATCTTTCAGAGGATTTTGATGCAATAATGCTACGACAGAAAGCCAAATCTAAGGAATCAAATGAGACTATATACTGGGAATTTGGTGATATTGTTGAATTTGCGAAAGATCATAACGGATTAATATCTATTCATGCAGGTCGCAAATCAAATGGCATAGAAAAAGAGATAGGACATGCTCTTCCGGTAAAAGATGCAATAAAAAGTGATATAGCTGACAAAATTCATTTTTTTGAAATCGGTCAAAAGAGAGATATAGCAGATTATGAACAGTATGTTTTTAAAGAAATCGAACGTAAGCCATTGATCATGTGTTCAGATTCACATTCTCCGAATGAGTACTCTCCAAAAGAAGCACTTTGGATAAAAGCTGAGTTGACTTTTTCTGGACTTAAGCAATGTTTATATCAACCACAAGAACGTGTTTGGGTGCAGATATAAAAGTTTGGTTTTTGATATTTACAAACGATAGTTTTCATGGT
>JAUNJJ010000303.1 GCA_030533325.1 Oscillospiraceae bacterium | reverse complement strand
ATAAAGAAAAGTTGTATAATATATGTAGTTGCAGCGGTAGCCTTGCAGGCACAGGCTCTTGCGCTTGACACCATATATGATACCAAGTATAATATAGATAAGGAGTAAGAAAATGTCACAGTGGGAAAAGCTTTTAGAAAGGCTCAACAATTTGTCATCTGATCTCCGTTTTGAAGAGCTAAAAAGGATTCTTGAACACTATGAATATAAAATGGACTCTCCAAAGGGTGGTAGCAGTCATTTTACTTTTCGCAAGAAAGGACAGGGAATTATTACAATTCCAAAGCATAAGCCTATTAAGAGAGTTTATATTAAACTTATTAGAGATGTTGTTCAGAAGGAGGAACAATGATGGTATTGGAAGATTACTTAAAGCTCAATTATAGATTGGAATTTGTTCCTGATGAAGAAGAAGGCGGATATGCTGCCTATTTTCCAGAGCTTCCTGGCTGCATTACTATGGGTGATACTATTGAAGAGGCTGCCGCAAACGCTGTTGAGGCGAAACGAGTTTGGCTGGAAGCGGCACTAGAAGACAATGTTTCTATACCTTTGCCTGAAAGTAGGGACAAGTATTCTGGTCAGTTCAAGTTAAGGTTACCCAAAACCTTACACAAGCTTTTAACTGAACATGCCAGAGAGGATGGTATTAGTTTAAATCAATATTGCGTTTATCTGCTTTCGAGAAACGATGCTTTGCTGAATGGCTAAGATTTAGAATTTAATAATAGTAGCGCCCCAGTGCGGCGAGGTGATTGTGGTAATCACTGCTCGCAACGCTGGGGCGCTGTTTTGTTTGCAATAATAATATGCTGCTAAGGCAGGAAAAAGCATATTTTTAGAGAAATGTACTCATATATTATTGGATTGTCGGAATTTAAAAGGGTGTTGACACAAATTAATTATTCTTTAAATTAGGAATGGCACAGGATTTTTGAAATGATCAATCAATGCCTAGTTTATATACATCCTACGCTTTTTGCACAGGATGTTTTATTATAGCCCCTTAATTTGTGGTATAATATAAAAAGGAAGAATAAAGAAAGGAGCCATTTCAATGAACAAGCAGATTTTTACATTTGAAAATATAACTAATCTTGTGACACCAATTGCAAGAAAATATGGAGTAAAAGAAATATACTTATTCGGCTCCTATGCTAGAGGCGAAGCCACTGAAAATAGTGACTTAGACTTTTTGGTATTCGGAGGCGACGGTTTTAAATTAACTTTAATTTTTGCTTTGGCCGAAGATTTACGCATGGCATTACAAAAAGATGTTGATGTATTTGAAATCAATGAGATAAACAAAGAAAGCAATTTTTATCATACAATTATGAAAGAGAGGCTGCTCGTAGCATGAAATATACTGACCAACAACGTCTTAAAAAAATATATGATAATGCTACTAAGCTTCATAGTTATATTATTGAGAATAATATAACTAAAGATCAGCTATTGAGGGAAGAAACTTTACAATGGTTAGTAACTACACCATTATATAATATAGGGGAGCATTCGTATTGTCTTTCAGATGAGTATAAAGAAGCGAACCTGAAATTTTATGGAGTTTAATGGCTGGCTTAAGACATAGGTTAGTACACGACTATGATGGCACAAACTGGAATATTATCGTAAATGTTGTTTTTGAAGACTTACCTGAATTGATTATTAAACTTAAAGAATTGATAAATGAAAACTAAGTGTCAAAGATAGCATTTAATGAAAGCAACCAAAGGGATCTGTTGACGTACTGACGTAGGTGCCAGACGTCTGATTGCATATAAAAATAGCTAAATAAAAAGCGCCTCGGCGGTAGCGAGTGATGGTTGTGCTAATCACATCTCTTGCTCCGCCGGGGCGCTATTGCTTTCTATGCTATTTCGCGATGGATAAATTTTACTACGTTGGTAGCTATGGAAGAATACAATAAGGTCTTGAAAAACGCATTAGAAGTGCTATAATGTAAAAATTATAGGGCAAATCTATTTGCGCTAATTAAGAATTAAAGTAGG
>JAUNJJ010000302.1 GCA_030533325.1 Oscillospiraceae bacterium | reverse complement strand
AGAGGCGGGCAAGACACATATACATAAAAGGCGTAACTGTACGCTTTGGTTTTGACGCAGTAAGAATCTGGCAGTTCATACACAAGTTGTCAAAAACAAAGCAACGGGAACGCCTCATGGGTGTATTATATGTAGCTATCATTGGCATTGGTTCACACCAGTGTTGATGTTGGCATTCTATATACACATACGTGGGGCTTTCAGCGTTGCTCGTTTCGACAACTTGGGCGATGCCAGAGCCTTTACTGCGTGGAACGAGTGACAGGGATTTGCTCCACGTTTTTTTCGGTATATGAGATGACTAAAAACAATTGGGTTTAGGAGCAGGCTCATAATACGATTTCAAGATGAAACAAGAAGAACGTACCAGTATTATGCGCATAGTATCTGACTTGATAAAGGCGGATGCAATAATTGACACAAGGGAAATTAATTTTCTTATGTCAATTAAGGAAAAGTATGGCATAAAAAGAGATGATGAAAGATATGTCTCAAATATTACATTGTCTCAAGCAATCAGAATACTAGTACAAGCTCCGGAGAATCTGAAAAGTGAGTTTCTGAATGATTGTATGAATATTGCCTTGTCTGATGATTATTGTGCAAGGACAGAGGCATTGATTATTGTTTCATTGTTGGCAACTATTACTAATAGGCTAAATGTTGATGCGGATGTAGTTTCGGTAGAACATAATGGATTTGCTTTTGAAAATACTCAAATGCTATATGTTGAAAGTAGAGAGGACAAATTGGCAAATAAAATCATAATAGATAATTATCGGGAAATTATATCCGAATTACGGCTTGCAGGTTTTGATTTTGTTTATTTGCCTAAGATATCTGAGCATTATCGTTCAATAAGCCATGAACAACTGCTGCAGATTATTTCTTTCCTATATCCCAGTGCAAGTGAGAATAGATTAAATATGGTAATAGATAAACTTTTGACTTTATCTACTTCTGATTTCTGTAAAGAGCAGTTGTCAACAAAACTTACTATTCATGAGATGTATGATGTACAGCCTTCGCTATTTATCAAAATAGGAGAGACATTTGCTAATGATAAGGAATATGCAAATTTTCTGATTCTTGGATTAGATAATGATGCAATCAATACTATAAGATTATTCATAGACACTTTTTCTACATTATATCGTGCTCATGAGATAAATTATCTACGGGAAGAGAAGGGACGTTTTGTATATGCAGGCTTTTACAAGCAGATTCTTGACATTCATATGCTTCAAAAAGGCATTATAAGTTCTATACTTATTGATACTATTAAAGAAGAAATATCTTTTCCGGATGCTGATGTGAAAGTTGATAAACTGCATCGAAGAGAAAAGGCGTTGTATGCATTGTTGATATTGGAATCAGAAAGCGGAGGAATTAACTTCAGCAAGCCAAAGTCAGCAAAACTGTTGGAAAGATATAATAGAAGGATGGCTACCATTATGAGAAAATACGGGATGATATATGAGAAATTTGGTGGTGATCGACAGAAAGTTCCTAACATTGAGATACCAGAGATTAGGCTTCCGATGTTTGCCTTAATCAAACGCCAAATTATGAAGTTAGACGGTGTCCTGTCTCATGCGGAAGACTATCTAATAAAAAGGAATATATATGGAAATTATTGCGTCAATGTGAATACATCTCTTTGTTTATTTAGAAGTAGTAATGATGCTGACGCAGTGCATGCGGCAGAGTCTGAATTTTGGAGTCGTATTGTGGCATTGTAACGTTGCAACAAAATATTGGTTGTGACTTTTAATATTCATTGCAACCTTTGCTATTTGATGTTTAGTATTGGGGATTATTGTATCTTTGCAGTCATAAACATTATTTATAAAAACTTAGAGTTATGATAAATCTTCAAAAAGGACAACGCATCGAAATTGGTTTGTCAAAAGTAGGTGTTGGTTTGGGATGGGACCCCAACCAAAGTACAGGTTATGATTTCGACTTGGATGCTTCTGCATTCATGTTGGGTGAAAACGGGAAATTGCCGCAAGATG
>JAUNJJ010000301.1 GCA_030533325.1 Oscillospiraceae bacterium | reverse complement strand
AGTTTGTGCCTGGTAATTCGGAGGAAAAAAAATGGATAAAAAAAGGGTTCGTCAGATTAAAGAACAGTTTGACCTTGTGACACATAGCGATGAAACTGCTAATATCGAATTTTGGTTTGCTCGCGAGTTGATGCCTCTGCTTGGATATGAGCGTTGGGAAAACTTTGACAAAGCAATCGCCCGCGCTGCTGAATCCTGCAAAACCAGTGGTATCGTGGTATCGGATCATTTTCGTGAGATCACGAAAATGATCGAGACTGGCAAAGGCGCGCATAGACCCGTTAAAGATTATATGCTTACCCGTTATGCCTGCTATTTGATCGCCCAGAATGGTGATCCTAAAAAGGAAGAAATCGCATTTGCACAGAGTTACTTTGCTGTGCAAACCCGAAAACAAGAACTGATTGAAGAACGAATTGCACTTATTGAGCGTACGGAAGCTCGTGGCAAACTGCGAGAATCAGAAAAACGCCTTTCCCAAAATATCTATGAACGCGGCGTTGATGACGCAGGTTTTGGTCGTATTCGTTCAAAAGGTGATCAGGCTTTGTTTGGAGGACGCTCGACGCAGGAAATGAAATCTCGTCTGGGGGTAAAAGATAATCGTCCTCTTGCAGATTTCCTGCCTACTTTGACGATTGCCGCAAAAAACCTGGCAACAGAAATGACAAACTATAATGTTGAGGAAAAGGATCTGCTAGGTGAGCAATCCATCACAGGCGAGCATGTGCAGAATAACTTATCTGTTCGTGAAATGCTCGAACGGCGTGGAATCAGACCAGAAGAACTGCCTCCATCTGAAGATATTAAGAAATTGGAACGCCGTGTGAAATCTCAGGAAAAGAAACTGGCAGTACAAGCCGGTAAGCTTCCAAAAGCAGAAGACAAACAGGAGGAAACCCTGAATGGAGAATAAACTGGAACTTACATGGTACGGAAAAAATGAGCCTATCCGCATTGAACCTCGGCTATTGATTGAGAATGCTACGCTCTCCAACACTGCCTCAGACCCCAACACAAAGAATATGCTTATCCATGGTGATAACCTTCTTGCGTTGAAAGCTTTAGAAACCCAACTTGCCGGCCAAGTAAAATGTATATACATAGATCCCCCTTATAATGCCGACACAATGAATGAACATTTTGACGATTTAATTGAGCATTCCCTCTGGCTCAACAGAATGCGCCCTCGTTTACAATTGCTGCACAGCCTGCTATGTGATGAAGGCGTTATCTTTATCCAGATTAACGACGAAGAACAAGCTTACTTAAAAGTACTCTGTGATGAGGTGTTCGGACGTTCAAATTTCGTTAATATGATTTCCGTCAATATGAAAAATGTCGCGGGCGCATCCGGCGGTGGCGAAGACAAAAGACTTAAGAAGAATTGCGAATACATTCTTATTTACGCTAAAAAATATGACTTAATGCCCCTGTTTAACGGGCCCTACACTTATACAGAAATGTCTGATCTGATTCAGCAATATATTGATGAAGGGAAAAGTTGGAAATATACGACAGTTTTGGTAGATTCTGGTGAAAAAAAGTATTTTGGTTCTACCGTAGATGGAGACGGAAGTGAAATAAAAGTGTTCCTCCGAAAAAATGTTGTCACGATGTCCATCAATCAAATAGCAAAACGAGACGGAATAACAACAAAAGAAGCATATAAGAAGTACGGAATTAATGTCTTCAGAACTACTAATGCTCAATCTTCTATTCGAACCCGTATAATTAATTACAAAAAAAAGATGGGGATTAATTGTCAATACCTTTCCATCGAATATGTTCCTAAGACTGGCAAAAACAGAGGAAAAGTTTACGAACAATTCTATAAAGATGATATTTGCAATCTTCTTGTCTGGTTAAGGGATACCTCCGAAATTATAAATGGAGAACTATACAAAAAAGATCTTCAAGGCACATACTGGGATATGAATGCATGGATGAAAAATGTTGCCAGAGAAGGTGCAGTAGATTTCCCGCAATCCAAAAAGCCAGAAAAGCTAATTCAACTAATTATCGAAATGTGTAC
>JAUNJJ010000300.1 GCA_030533325.1 Oscillospiraceae bacterium | reverse complement strand
TTTAACAATTTATGTACCATTGGATAACAATAACCCGAAATTTAATTAAACTATTAAAAATTCGCTCATTCATAGGAAGGCCTCTCTTTCAAACGATAATGATGGCTCTATTCCATTAACTCTACTGCTTTTATCGACTCCTGCTCAACCTTACAATTGTTATCAAGCATAAACTGCAGCACTTCCGCATATACAGCAAGTTTTGTATCTTTCTTTTCCAATATCATTTTTTTATCTGTAGTAGTTAATTCCTTGTACATTCCAGCTTTATAAAACCGCTCCAGCGTCCTTGCATCCATCATAAGAGGCCTAAACGGAATACCTGTCTTCTCCTTCAAATTTTCCAAAATGAGAAAGCCATACACATCTAAATCACCCATGTGAAAATATGCCTTTGAATGATTATCCGAATATATCTTTTCCAGCAGCATCTGCTTTGAATGATTATGATATCCACCAAGATATACATGAATGGAATTATCCTCATCTGCATCATGATATGTAGTAAGGTTCTCAACCGTAATAACCTTGTCTGCATTAACTATGATGCTTTTTATTTTTTCCAAAGAAGCATTTGATAACGCAATTCCATCCGGCATCTCTGAAACATCAATTACCGATGTTTCAAAATGTATAGCCACATCACCTTTTATCAAAACATAAGTCGGATTCTCATACAGGTTATAAAATTCCAGTATCTTATCTTTTTCCAGAACTTCATCAGTATAATCAAACAATATCGATTCAATGGTGCTTCTATATTCATTTTGAAATTTCTTTGAATCTTTAAATAGTGCCGTCGAAAAATTGCGGATATAAGTTTCTTTATCAAGTTTCGTAATTGCGATTAGTACACGAAGCACATCATCTATTTTCTTGCTATCGTATTTTAAATCATATGGAAGCTTCTTATAATCAGCTATCAGTTCCGTCCATTTCCGATTTACATTCTGAACGAGGAGCGACTCTGTATTCTCATATTTTTCTAAAACATGCTGTACCTTTTCACACTGTTCTGGAATGCCAATACGCTTCAGCAATCTATAGCTTTCTTCCACCATAAACACATTCAGTTGTACTTTTTCATACTTGCCAGCATTATTCTGTTCGGAAATGACCAAGTTCTGTGCAGACAATTTCTCAATTGCCACATTGATATTCTTATATTCATCATGGTCATAACGGTCCACATATGCAGGGTAAACTTTTTTTATTTCAAGCCGAATAGCACGCAAAGTAGAAGCATCTTGATGAAATGCCCCTCTTCTTTCATACATATCTATTAATCGATTCAATATGTCCTTTGCGTAATCCATCCCTATACTTCCTTTCAAAAAGTTCTAAACACGTTCAAACACACCAATTGCATTTCTATTACCAGACTTCACAATAGAATATGTAATATCACAGTATGGCAAGATAGATGTCGCTTTCTCCGCAGTTGCAATAAGAACGAGCTGAAGATTCAGTTTTTTAAACATATTCATCATCGGTTCAATTCTGTCACTTGTCATATTATTAAATGCTTCATCCAATAAGATAAGTCTCATGCATCCGTCTGGATTCTGTTCATAAATCTGCAAGAGCGATGCACAAATAGCCACATAAAAGGGAGCCTGATTTTCTCCGCCGCTGCCTTCTCCACTAACTTTGGAGAGAGGCACTTCCAAACCTGTTACTGTATTCTTTACAATAATATCATAGTCTAAGTATGTACGGTAATCGACATACATGCCCATACTCTTGGCGCTAGACTTCTGTCCAGTTAAATTCTCTCTTGCATGTTCTTCCACATCCATCATAATTCGACTCATGAAATCTTCAATTTGACTTTCAAAAACCTCTGATTTATTAGCTTCTGCCAAAAAAGCCATGATTTCATTATCTTGATCTATCTGTTGATTATCCTTATCCATGATAATGTCATAAAAAAGGGCAAGCTCTTTATCCTTACTCTTGTCAATTTTGAAATGGTATCTTTCTTCACCGTATGACATTTTATCATCATCCATGACACGATTAATCTGCTTAAATTGCT
>JAUNJJ010000299.1 GCA_030533325.1 Oscillospiraceae bacterium | reverse complement strand
ATTTTAAGGAGTATCAGGCTGAGCTGAGGACGGTTTGTAAAAATGTGGACAGCATATTAAATACGTCCATTGACAAAGCGGCAAATGAGAGAGCACTCTCTCATGGAATTTCATAATTATCTATAATATTAGGGACTGTCAGCGGCAGTCCCATTACAAAAATAATATTTTATCGGATTATAGAAAGTGAAAGAACAAGTTCCCTTTTCATATTAACTTTCCGTATATCTCAATGCACCTCTGATCTCGATACCTTTTTTCTTCTTGTTTATAATGGAGCATTCCTCCAGTTGGAGCAAGAAGATTTTTGCCATCATAATGACTGTTAATCCTATTTAATAATTCCTCTGTTATTGGATACTCCACTTCCTGATCCTGAATCTGAATATAATGCCCTTCATAATCAAATATCTGAAGATTGTCCATAAATTCAGTTACATTAAGAAATCTATTCTTGTCTATATGTTCATAATTATATACATATAAGACATCTTCTTCTGAAAAAGTAAAGTTGCATTTCATCAAATCCAGAATTTTTTTAGCTTCCGATACCCCTTCATAGGGAAATACTTTTTTCCCACCGTCCATCATATCAAATATACGTTGTGACAATTCTGGCGATTGAAGAAAATGGATTTTTTCAAAATTCCAATTTTCTTGAAGGGGTATATCAATTTTCATAGGATAAATATAACCGTTTTGATAATGACACCTCATTAATGGCTGCATACCAATTTGAAATGCAAGTCCATCACAATCGCCCGTATCCAAAAAAACTTCTTTGTTAAAATTCATATCACTAAATAGTGTCATAGTACCCACCGGTTGCAAATAATCGACACGCCAGTCCGGAGTATGAAATAATACCCCATATTTTTTCTCATGAGTATTTAAATCGTCTTTTGTCATCGGACGATATGAATCTGTGACAGGTACATATTTGCATGTAGCAAAAAACAAAGCTGTTCTAACATCATTTGTAAGATCAAGTAGGTGAGTATCAAAGCCATAATGTTGTGCTAATGCTTTTATGTTAATATCACTTAATTTAGCCTCCCAATACGGAACAACATTTATTTTCCAAATAAATTTATGAAACTGATAAATCCTTAAATCAGCCAAAGCTTTCCACATAATTTTTTCATATTCCGTTTTTCCATATAGTTTTCTGTTTAGTGATGGAACAGACCTTTCGTATATTTGCGGTTCTCCACGGAACAGATGTCTACGACTTGGAAAAGTAATCGCACTAATATTAAATGGATACCTGACCACAGTACCTGCTGTATTTAGAATTCTAAGTTCGTCTATTATGTAATCCGATTTCTCATATGGATGCTGATCTCTGTAGAGGACTTCATTGCGCACCTGCTCCACCCAGTCATCCTCAATTTGTGCCAATTTAAATAATTCCTCAATTTCTTCATCATCTATTACATTAATTCGATTTTCCATCGGATTTTTAAATAGCCAACCATTTTCATCGTATATATTCATGCTTAAACCTCCAATAACACTGTATCAAACATTTTTACAGATGAACACATTAATTGTATCATAAACCATAGTTTTTAAATATTCTTTTTTCAAAGAACTTTTCTGTGCCACACATCGCTGACCGGGCTATCCTTATTTCCAGTCACACTCCATTCCGTTTTCCTGTGCCTTCGCTTTTTCATAAATCCATAAATAAACAGATCCTTTTTACTGGTCAGTACTTTGCCAACAAGAAAGTATATGCCCAGATGCTCCAGGCAAAAAACAAGAAAAAATTCCGGCAAGTACACGCCTCTGCACTTTCTCTGTATGAAGAAGCAAGAAAATATCTGAAGGAGCTGCACCCGGACGGGAAAATCCCCTCCATAGATATGCTGAAAACACAGAAAGAAAATCTCCAGATACAAAAAAAAGCCCAGCTTGATACCTACCATTATTTTAAGGAGTATCAGGCTGAGCTGAGGACGGTTTGTAAAAATGTGGAGGAAATCTTACAGACATCCAGCGAACGAGGCCCTCAAAAAGAACATATGATCTGATTTTTTTCTTTTCC
>JAUNJJ010000298.1 GCA_030533325.1 Oscillospiraceae bacterium | reverse complement strand
AGTTGTAAATACAGCAGAGGTTGCAGGAAGTATTGCTATAGGTGGAAAGATAGGCGGCAAAATACCGACAGGTAAGGTATCTGTACCTAAAGTTGGTGCAATTGGTAAGATACGAAATGCAATTGATAATTTCGGAACACCGGCACTTGCGGGAGCAAATGGGATGGTGATATCAGGTGCGGTGCCGATAGAGGCAAGTATATCGTCTGCTACCGTTGCGAGTGCATCGGGAGTAGTGGCAGGTGCTGCGGTTGGGCAGAATGTTTTTTATAGTAGTAAGTGTTCTGGACCGTCGAGTGGAAGTTTTGCACATCAAGGTGGGTTAAACTCTAAATGGAGACATGATGGATATGTAGATAATCTTACAGATATGCAAACACTATTGGGCGTTAAACAATCTGAAAAAGGAATGTCTACATTAGGAAGTTCGACTAGAAAAAATGCTATATCAGCTGGGAAAGCATGGGTAGGAGAGAATTACAATATCATTACTGATAATAAAGGAAACATATTGGGGTATTCTAGTGAAGACGGTATGCGAGCTTTTCGTATCCAATATAAACCGAAAGAGAGTATGTGGAGAGCAAATTTTCAAGAAAATGTAATGGTAAATAATCCGTATCCAAATCCAGGTCAACATCCATCTACATTGAAAAATGTACATATTGATATTATAGATATAAAATGAGGTGTATCTGAATGGAAGTTAAGGCTATTAATTATTTAGATAAAGGATTTGATTATGATGACTTTATAATTTCTGGTGAAATTTATATAGGACCAGAGAATGAAGATTTTGTTTACGACGTTTTTGAATTTAATGTTATTAGCATAAAACGATTGTATACTAATTTTGAGAATGAAATGGGTAATCCGATTATGTTAAGTAGAGGTTGGATAATTGTAAAAGAATTTGATGAAGATCTAATAGCGAAAGAGATTGAATCTATAGTTTCTAAGTGCAGACATTTAGATGATGAAGATAATTATATTGAATTAAGTTCATATTTTAGAAGATTGAACTTATAAAAAACATTATCCATGTTAATCCAATGCATCAATAGTTTCGAAAATGCTCTGAAATATACTTTTTACGCACTTGCAATCAGTGATTCAGAAAATGATATACTATTTCGAGTGCCAATGCACGTTGAGACTGTCGTGTTGATGTCAAAGAAAAATAGTTAGAAGTGAACCCTGGTATGTGCTGGAAATATAGCGAATATCAGGGTTTTGAAATAGATATCGTTATAAGATTATGTGGAAATGGCGATAACAATATGTCAGTCTCGGAATTAGTAGTATATGGAAATTGGTCAACGAGAGAAAAAATGTGGCAGGGTTGACACGACACTATGGATAATGGAGAAAGTGCATACAGTTTAACGATTGGAGAAATATATATGAAAAATTATGATAGATGTGGATTTTATAAATGTTGTGGGTTTAAAACGTCTATTCAAACAGACGCAGCGGGTACTACTTTGTTTAAAGCATACTTAAGGAGGGTAGGACATCCTGAAGGGCTTAGATTGACGAAATATGGAAGAACACCTCGTCTATACACAATTGATAAGAACTCAGAAGCACAAAATACGGAAATGAAAGATTCTGATGATTTTGATACATTACTAATTTGTATTATGGAGGATGAAAATTGGAATATATATGAGTTAAATAAATGTATTCTTGGAGAAAAAAGAAATGTTATCACATATAAAGATGTTGAGAAATATGTGAAAGACGGGAAAGGAAGACAAGTAGAAAATGTTTAAAAATGAGGATTTTCAGGGTTTTTTTGCTCCTCCGGCAGATTATCAAACAGAAGAAATATTATTATTTTCCTATTCTCTTAATTTGGTTATACTAGATGAGTTGATCAGAAAAAGTGAGATTTTTTCTTTTAAAAATAATATAACCTTCTTTGTGAAGTTACACGTTATGATAACGGCGAAAGCTCATCAAATGTTTATGATAAATTCGGCAGACTTGAATGTGTGTATTCGACTGATATTTCCGCAGGAGCAGATGATTCAAAGAAAACGGAATACA
>JAUNJJ010000297.1 GCA_030533325.1 Oscillospiraceae bacterium | reverse complement strand
GTTCAATTTCAGAAATAGGAGTGCCGCTTAAAGAAGATATTTATGAATATCTTCGTAATCTTCTTGACTCAGATGAGCTAATCCCTATATTTATGCTTTCGAAAAATTACTATAATAGTGTAGCTTGCCTAAACGAAATGGGAGCTGTTTGGATTAAACAAAAGAACTATTTTACTTTCCTTCTGCCAGACTTCACTTTCAAAGAAATTAAAGGTGCTATAAACTCTAACAAAAGTGCAATTAAACTCGATATCCCACGAGAAGACCTGCATCAAAAACTGATAGAATTTAAAAATGCGATACAGGACGTATTTTCCCTTGAAGAAATTTCAGAACAACGTTGGGATCGAGCATGCAACACATTTATAGATGTAGTAATCAAACATAGTATGCAAGAATTTGTACTTAACCTAAACGAGAACAGTGTTTACTACATTGGCGATGAGCAAAGTGTTTCTTACAAAATAACACCTGATTCATTTCGCAACATATTATCATTTGATTTTAACTTTAGGAAAACCACAGCCCGATTATGTTCTCTTGTGTTTTTCACAGGTAACATAAATCTTAAGCGTTCATATTATTCTAATCAATGTTTAGAGTTTTGGCTCAAAGCTTCTGATAAAGTGAAAGATGTAAGTATTGAACTTCATTTATCTTCTATTAACGCATCCGCTTCTATAAAAGCAACAAACGATTGGCAAAAATATTCTATTCCCCTTAGTAAATTTACGATGTTAGACAAAGCCTGGGAGTGTTGCCGTGAAGTTTGCTTCTTGGTCGATAGAAACAATACCAAAAACGGTTCTCTAGAAATAAAGGATATAAAAATAATCTAATTAGCTTAACTAACAAACCTTAACTTTTATATTCTTACAATTGTTTACATATTATTGTTATTTTCAATCGAAATAAGTATAATTATGTTGAAAAATGTATTATCTATGCTATAATTAGATTAGAGAATGCTTAGTTATTTTATATCACATTTTTTGTGTTATAGTGCCCTGTGTTAAGCAGGGTCTGATTAATTGGGGCTCTTACAAGCAGTTGCTCCGCCACGCTTGTAATCCTCATTACAAGCGTAACGAATCAACTGCTTCGAATGTAAGTATTCTCAGTATTTAAAAGGGTAGGTAGTAAACCGTGGATACACATATTTATTCAGATAAACTGATCGCCACAATAAGATCTAATTTGAATACAAGTAGCCACAAGTTTATTACCTACCCTAAATTTGTATTCTTATGTGGCAAAGCCTTCACCAACAAGCCAGAGTATAACTTAACTAATAGAGGAATTGTCGATAAATACTTAATAACAAAATCTGAAGATGTTTTTATCGTGCTATCAGAAAAATTGTGGGAAGATAGTTTTAAGTCAAACATCGACTTATTAACCTTCGAAGAGTTTTTAGCTGAAGTCAGCGATTCTATCATTTTATTTGTAGAGAGTCCCGGCTCTTTTTGTGAGTTAGGAGCTTTCTCATATGCTGAAAAATTATTTAGCGACAAACTAATAATAGTGATAGACGAAAAATATAAAGGAAATAAATCTTTTATTATTACCGGTCCAACAGCAAAAGCTCAAAAAAGCGGAGCACAAGTAATTTATGCCCCATTAGGCGGAACCGGACTTCTTTCCTGCTTTGATTTGCGAAAAACACTTGATACTGCATTAAATGAATTCTCATCTAAAAGTTCCAGTATCAACAAAAGAAAATCAAACGCTCTCGAAAACCAAATACAAATCAACTCTTTTATTATAGAATTACTAGAATTAATAAAACTTCTCCAACCCATCAAACGTAAAGATTTGCTTAACATATACAAAAAAGTTAAAGATTTTGAATCGTTTACATTTGTAAAGAAAAACGGAGAAGAGTTTCACAATGAAATAAAATATGATTATATAATTAAATTACTTGAAACAGTAGAAATCATCAAATTAACAGGTGATGTTATTTCAACAGAACACCACGATAAAACACAATCTTTGATGCTTGATTTTTCGCAAAAAGCAGAGAATCAAGAAAGGAACAAACTATTGAGTAGAATGTATCGATACA
>JAUNJJ010000296.1 GCA_030533325.1 Oscillospiraceae bacterium | reverse complement strand
AATTGCAAAAAGAGTTTCCGGGGGCAAAGGGCTATTCGGCAGCGAATTTGTGGAGGATGCGTAATTTTTATTTGACTCGCATTAACACGGAGCCGCCAAACCTTGTAAATAAAGCAATCCTGTCGATATAATTACTGTTTTATTGATAAATTTTAGAAACTAAACCCTCAAAGTAGGGGGATTTAGATGGGGTAAGAATTTTAGCCTAAATGATTTTTGCCAGGACAGGACATTTGACCAAGAAACCTTGATTTTATGCGGTTTCTTGGTCTTTCTTTTGATCTGTGATGTTAATATGATGTTACGAGATAGAACCGATTACTTTCACTATCCAAAATCAAATACTGTTGAAATTCCTGTCAAAATGTGATAGGATTCCAGTATGGAACCCATGACAGGGGTGGTAGCCTCCCGAGCCAATGACCGGCTTTACGGAATACATAGGAAGGGAGGTGGCGCCAATGGCAGCTGCAGATATCATTATGATATTCATAGGGGTGATCGGCTTGCTGATCGCTTTCGGTAGCTTTGTTATAGCGTTGCTTGCCTTTCTCGACAGAGATAAGGATCACAAGCGAAAAAAATAATGCCCACCCTGTTGCAACCAGGATGGGCGCCTCTCACTGAGAGGTAAATAGTCCGCTTGGGAAACTCCACCTTTGGAGTGGGGCTCCTATGAGGCGCCTGTTACCAGCAGGTGCCTCTCTTTATGTTCAATATATCACAATCTGTTATGAAATTCAAGAGTTTTTCGCCGGATTATCTGATTGAGTACAATTTAATCGTATAAGAATTTGTCGATTTATATGGGGGAATTTTAATGAATTCGCTAAAAATAGAAATGGGAGCTGTTTTGGCTTTAAAATATGTTATACAGTTAAATGATTTAATGAAAGAATATATTAATGATAATGATAAGGAGCCTTCGTGGGATGGATTTATTTATCTATATAAATCAGCTGATATGAAGGCTGAAAATATTAAATATAGAATTCCAGTTCAGGTAAAAGGAAAGAATCAGGAGGACTTGCTAAAGAAAAAACGAATAAATTATCCTGTTGAGTACAAGCATTTAAGAAATTATTATAAGGATGGAGGTGTGTTCTATGTTGTGGTTGTAATTTCGGATGATAGAAGAAAGACTGCGATTTTTTATAATGCATTGACAACTGTGAAATTAAATGCCTTACTTAAAAAAAGTGAAACTAAGAAACCCGATCAAACTAAAAATATTGTATTACAAAGATTGGAAAAAGATGATTCGGATTCATTATTTAAAGTTCTTTCGCAATTTGGATTTGATCGAAGCCAACAAGGAAGTGGGGACGGAGAAATCGTTGAAAAGACAATTAATATTGATGTCATTGATAAAGTGGATTCTGTCCGTGTTACGTCTTATTTAACTACAAATGAGGAGGAAACATTGAAAATGGTTTCTTCGGGAGAATTGTGTTTATATGGTCATCGGTCAGATATGGATCTGTGGTTGCCATTTGATTTTGAACGGCAACAGGATATGAGATTAAAAAGAGTTTTACAGATGAACAAGTCAATAGGAATTGATAAGAAAGTATATTATAACAAATATTTGGTGGAGCGAGAAAATTCAAAAGATCCCATAATAAGAGTGAGTGAAAACTTGACAATTGATCTAGTAGGAGGAAAATTGAATTTTAGCATGCATGGAAACATTGAATCTTTAAAGAGAGACGTTGATTTTTTGTATGCCATATTGGAAGGAAATACTTTCTGGGTAGACAATAATCAGGTATCAGAGTACACAAATGTGAATCTTCCTACAGACTTGCAAGAGAATATGGAAATGATAAAAGATTTCTACAATGCATTACAAGAAATCCTATTTCCGTGTAAAAAGAGAACGGATGAATTTGATGCAAAGGATTGGAAATCTGTTATAAAATTAATTAACTTATACCATCGTAAGATTAAATTGAAAAAGGAAGGTGAGAACGAGTGGTATAATTGGTGGTGGAATGAAAAAGTCATACCCCTTCTTATTGTTAAAGACGAAAAAGGAAAGATTCAGATAGTTAACTGGATTGGGAATGAAAAATATGCA
>JAUNJJ010000115.1 GCA_030533325.1 Oscillospiraceae bacterium | reverse complement strand
AGCTGCAGTATAACAAAAATATGCTTTCAGGTGCGTATTTTTCTGAGAAGAATGTTGATAAAATAATAGCTGTAATGATAAAAAACAGTTATTAGAAATAAAAAAATTTTGGGCGAAGGGATGTTGGTATAAATAAAGAGGTATACCAACATGGAAGAAAAGATTTTAAATATAATGAATGAAATGGCTTGAAGACGAGGATTATATACTTAAAAGTCCGATGAAAAGAATAAATAAGATAAAGACGAAGACAGTTGTTAATGAAGATTGCGTGATATTCCTGATATGTGGATTATTTCTTGTAAGTATAGTATAATAATTACGGGAATAATGTAAAAGAGAATATAGTTACTGGTTATTTCTTCGGTTGATAAGAGGTGAATGAGTATAATTAATGAGATGTAAATGAGATTTTTTATTTCCCTGAAGGACAGTGCAGATAGTATAATTTCAAAATTGGATAAATATAATAAACGAAAAATGTTAAGAGGATAGATGAATATGTTTTATCAGATGAAAATCGTAAGAAAAAATACCAGACCTTCAACCTGGAGAAGAATGCTGATACCGGCAGAAATCACATTTTCTCAGCTGGCTCTGGTTATGGAAACGGCTCTGGAATATGATTTAAGTGATCAGTATGAATTTGACTTTTTCAGGAATTACCGAATTTCCGAGATTTCTGAAAACAGTCTTTTCAGAGACAAGTTTTATTACACATACATATATGCACCGGATGTATATACCAAAGACATACTTATGAGTGAGAAGAGATTTTCTTTCAGAATACTGAACTCTGATTTACCGGAGTATGCTGTTGAAGTTGAGAAATATATTGAAGGTGTCTCATGCAAAGAATTCGGAGAAATACATTTTCCGGTTATAATAAAGGAGATATGCTCAAATTTTGAACAAATCTGGAGAAGCACAGATGAGACTAATGAAATTCTTATAAAAAAATTTACGACTGTAAAAGGCAATCCTGAATATCATGGTTTGTTTCAGCTTGCTGATAAAAATACCGGACTTGTAATTTCTGAAAAAGCAAAGAGCGTATTTGACAGAACCGAATATTCAAATAAAAATGGTCTGCAGGAAGCAGCAAGACAATTTAAGAATCTGGTCAGAAATAATAATCTTGACAATCTGCGTGTAGCTGATGCTCTTAGTTTTTTTACCGCCGAACATCTCAGAGAATTTGCAGAGGAAGATGAGTTTGTTTTTTCTTCTTCATCAACTGACGAGATGGCTGAGGAATATGGTGAATATATTTTAAGAGAAGATATTATGAAGAAACGACTTCTTAATCTGGATTATGAGGAATTTACAAAATTTTCCGAAGCCTGCGAAAAAGAAATATTCGTTATGAGTAAGGAAGAAAAGGAGGTTTTGGAAGCTTCTGTACTGCTGAATTATTTTGTATTCTACCAGAACAATATGGGAAGGGTTCCTGAAGACGCAGCTGTGGTATTCAGAAAAATACAATCTGAAGGGTACACTGATTATTATATGAAGGCAAAATGGCTGGAAAAATGTTTTGTTTATGCTGCAATTACATATGGTGTTACTACACTTAAAACAGTATACAGGATATTCAGCAAAAATAAATGCTTTAATTCAGATTACAGTGAATTTACTCAGCTTACCGGTTCATTACCTGATGTATTAAACCATTGTATTATAACAGGTGATACAGTCATCTCTAAAAACTGTTTTGAGAGTAATGCACATGACAGAATCATGAAACTGCAGATTCCGGGAAATTATTATATTCCTGAATATGAAGAAGTAAGAATGATTGCTGAAAACGGGTGGCCTTCCGATGAGATTGCGTATCAGCAAATTAGGAATTTCTTCAGAAATGAATTCAGTACTGACGATGAAACAATACATTTTATTATGATGAATATCTTTCAGCTGATGTCAGCTTCTGTAGTGGAAACCGAAATTGTAAAATGTGTGTCTTCTGAGTTTAAGCTTAATATATCAGTAAACAAAAGAAAAAAACTTCTTGAACTTCTGAAAAAAGCATTAACTGAAACAAGAAATGTTTTCCTTAAAGGTTTTAAGCCCTCTGAATACTGTGCGAAATCCAGCAGTAAGGGTTATGTTTCTGACGAATTTAAATTTGTTTTGGATGAAGAATCAAAGAGAGAATTCGAGCAGATTTTTTGGTCAGAAAGAGAGACAGTAAACAAATCAGGTACAGTGAAAATAACCCCTGACGACAGAGTCAGGCCTAATTCACCATGTCCGTGTGGCAGCGGTAAAAAATATAAGAAGTGCTGTGCAATGAAATCCATATGAATAATAATTGTATTCCACATATATTTTGTAGTTAATGATATAATTTTATCAGAAAAAATTTTCAGGAGGACTGATTTTGTTATATATAATGCGTCATGGAAAAACTGACTGGAATGCAGCACGTAAACTGCAGGGAAGAACCGATATTCCTCTCAATGAAGAGGGAAGAAAGATGGCTGAGGAAGTTCGCAGGGAATGCGAGGAGATAGGGTTTGATATCTGTTTTTCCTCACCTCTTGTAAGAGCACATGAAACAGCAGAGATTGCACTGAAGGGACTTGGTGTGCCGATAATCACTGATGACAGGATTATGGAAATGAGTTTTGGTGAGTACGAGGGGTGCGAAAATGCTGATTCGATTGAAGGAAGTCCGATAAAAACATTTTTTGAAGAACCGGAAAATTTCAGAGGTACGGAAAAAGGCGAAAACTTTGAAGAGCTTTTTGCCAGAACGGGGGAATTTCTCAGAGAAGCAGTAAGACCACTTCTTGATGAAGGAAAAAAGGTACTTATAGTTGGTCACGGTGCGATGAACTGCAGTATAGTCTGCCAGATAAAAAATCTCCCGGTTAAAGATTTCTGGAGTTTTGGCATACCTAACTGCAAACTTATCAGACTTGAATAAAAAGGAGAAAATACGTGTCTATTAATAAAAATGAATGTCCTGAATTTCTCAACGACTATATTTTCTATCTCAGGATAGTCAGAGGCAGAGCGGAGACTACAGTAAACGAATACTACATAAATATCCGTATGTTTCTGCGGTATATACTTATGGTTAAAAACAGCCTCAGCCAGCCGCTTGAATCAATTGATATAAAGGAATTTCCAAAGGAAATGCTTAATGAGATTACACTCAGAGACATATATGACTTTGAATATTTCCTTGCCGATGAGCGCAAAAACAAGCCGGCTGCAAGAGCGAGAAAAACGGCAGCTCTGAAGAGTTTTTTCCACTACCTTCACAAGCGCGCAAATATCATTGACCACAATCCTGTTGATGATATAGAGATGCCAACAGTAAAAAGAGCACTTCCGAAGTTTCTTACGCTTGAGGAAAGCCTCAGACTGCTTTCATCGGATTCATTTGAAAATCCTGAGCGTGACTTCTGCATGGTTACTCTTTTTTTAAACTGCGGAATGCGTCTTAATGAGCTTGTAAGCATAAATATAAGCGATATTGATTTTGAGGAGAGAAGACTTCTGCTTAAAGGCAAGGGTAACAAGCAGCGAATTATATACATAAATGATGCATGTATTGCAGCTCTGAAAACATATATTAATTCCCGTAAAAATCCGCCTGAAGAACCGGATGCGCTTTTCCTCAGCAAAAAGAAAAGAAGAATAAGCCGCCGCAGGGTTGAGCAGATAATAGAAAAACTTCTCAATGATACGGGACTCGGAAACCGCGGTATCTCACCGCATAAGCTGCGTCATACTGCAGCAACCCTGATGTATCAGCACGGAAATGTTGATACCCTTGTGATAAAGGAGGTACTCGGACATGCAAGTATAGCTACAACCGAAATCTACACTCATCTTTCTGACGAACTCAAACAGAGTGCAGCGGAAAACATACCTATTGCCCATATGACGAAGCAGCCTGAACCGAAGAAGGAGAAGGACGGGGAGTGATTTTTTTTCGGCAGGAGCTGTTCATTACACTGAGGAAGAAAATGTAGAGTATGAGCACGGATAAAGCATAGATTGCTGTTTCCGGTATTTTACCAAGCACATCAAAATGTGTCAGCTTACGGAGCATAACTGCAGTCTGCCATGACAGAACTGCAGCAAATGCCGGAGGAACTATGTATTTGCTCATATCGAAGGAAATGCCGTATTCGCGTGATATCATAATTATTCTTGATATATTGCAGATGACATTGCTCAGATAATATGAAATGGCAATGCCGTATTCTCCTGTAAGCGGTGTAAAAACAAGAAGTGCAGAGATTCGTATGATGTACTCGGCGAGATAGTTTAATGATGAAAAGCTGTGTCTGCCGAGTCCTTTTATTATTCCTTCAAGGACAATCTCAAGATAAATGAACGGAACAACGGGGGCAAGAAGCATTATCATTTTTCCGGCATATTCATTCCCACAGATAAGAAAGCCTATGGTTTTGCCATAAACAGCAAGAACGCTGACTATGTAGACCGAGTAGATTACAGTTGCATTTATGACTTTTTCCGTCAGATTAAGATTGTGCATTCTGTTGCCGCCTGCTTTTTCGCGTGATATCTCCGGAACCAGAATAGTTGAGAGACATGAGATAAACGTGGAGGGAAAGAAGAGAACCGGCAGAACAACAGCCTCAAAAAGTCCGTATTTGCTAAGTGCGTCTGCTGTGCTGCTGCCGGCCTGTTTCAGAGTGAAAGGGACCAGTGCGTCATTTGCAGTGCTCAGAATACAGGGAATGTAGCTGTTCAGCATTACAGGTACAAGTCCGGCTGAAAACTTTGCAAAGCTTACTGTTGGTTTTCCGGTATTACTGGGATTGTTTTTTATCAGGTAAATGATAAGTATGATAATTCCGGAAATCTCGCTGCATATTACACTAAGCGACAGAGCTGTGTATATGGATATAATATTTTTGCGGATAAGAAATGCAGCAGAAATCCCCATTATAAATGACCGTACAAGAAATGCTGCTGTTTCGCTCAGTGCAGGAACTGTAACCTTCCGGTATGCATTAAAGTATCCCTTTATACATGAGGACAGGGCGGCTACAGGAAGGGAAACTGCAAGGATTTTTATCGCGCCTTCAGCATTGCAGTCTTTTATAATCGATTTGCTTACAGGTACAGAAAGTAAAGTTACAGCAAGTGCTGAAACGGTGCTTAATATAACCGCAAAAAGCACGGAGTATGCAAATATTTTTCCCGGATTTCCGTCTTTTTTTCCGATTTCTTCAGAGATAAATCTGCTTGAGGAAACGAAGATGTTTCCGTTCGAAATTATTATGGCGAAAGTAAAAAATGCATTAATAAGTGACATCAGTCCCAGATTTTCAGTTCCGAGATTTTTATTTATATATACATTCAGTACAAGGGATATAATCTGAGTAATAAACTGTACGCATGTCAGAAAAATGGTGTCTTTTTTGATGCTGCTTTTCAATAATATCATCCTTTTCAGTTTTTATGTTCTGCACTTCTAAAATAATATTTTATTATTGCGGAAAATATGCATAATCACTTTGATGTAATATTTTTCAGAAAAATGCGTTGTGCAAATTACATAAAATAGTCTGCTTATCATTATAGTATTTGTAAAATTTTCATTTCGGATGAAATAAAAAAGTGAAAACACTCGACAAAAACGAAAAGTTTAGCTATAATTAAATAAGTAGCTTTATGCTTATTAACGGGAATTACAGGAGGAAATTTTAATATGAACGAAAACATGAAAAGTGTAATACTTAATCGTATTAACAGAACAGCTGAAGCACTTAAGAAAAACAATATGGAATTCCACTATGCAGAGTCAAAGATAGAGGTACTTACTATTATCAGCAATCTTCTCAAAAACGGGGATGTTGTAGCAACAGGCGGTTCTGTAACACTTGAAGAATGCGGAGTTATCGATCTTTTAAGATCTGACAAGTACAAGTATCTTGACAGAGAAGCTATTGATCAGGACAAGATTGAACAGCTTTACAGAGCTTCATTCAATGCTGACGCGTACATAACAAGTGCCAATGCAGTTACTGAAAACGGTGAACTCTTTAATGTTGACGGAAGAGGAAACCGTGTGGCAGCTATTTCATACGGACCAAAGTCGGTTATTGTTGTAGTTGGCTATAACAAGATTGTTGATAACCTTGACGAAGCAGTAAACAGGGTTAAGTCCACAGCTGCTCCTGCCAATACTCAGCGTCTTACATGTGCAACATACTGCTATGAAAGAGGCTGCTGCAAGGCTGAGAGAAAGGGACTTTCAAACATTACTGACGGATGTGATTCTGACTCAAGGATCTGCTGTGATTACCTTATTACAGCTCATCAGAGAGAGAAGAACAGAATCAAGGTAATTATCGTAGGTGAAAAATTAGGATACTGATATAAATACCTCATAGATTATGCGAAAAACGGGCAACATTTCTGATGCTGTCCTTTTTTCGTTTTTTATTTGAAAAAATTTCAGGAGCATTTTATGATTAAGGAAAAGATAATGGCGGGTATGATGACAGTGGCATTTTTGGTGTGCTCTGCATTTTTATCTGAAGTACCGCACACGGCGGCAGAAATTACAACAGTATACGGAGATGTGAACGGAGACGGTGTTGTAAATATTATCGACAGTATTTATCTGAAACAGAATGCTATCGGAACAAACGACAGTTTTCCGGTAACAAACTGGAGAGCGGCAGTAGGTGCGTCCGGAGGCGACAGGGCAGAATCCGTGCATATCAGCATGATTAACAGCAGACTGCTTACGCCTGGTGAACACGAAGACTCCGGTAAGGAAATCAGAACATATAACGGAATAGATGTTTCAAAGTGGCAGGGGGATGTTAACTGGAACAGAGTTCGTGCTGCAGGCATCGATTTTGTTATGATTAAAGCCGGAGAGGGAACATCTGTTGAACCTAAATTTCTGCAGAATATCACCGGTGCAAAGCAGGCAGGGATTCAGTGCGGAGTATACTGGTTTGCAAATGCAAGGAATATCGATGACTGCCGGGCAGAAGCAAGGGCATGCCTTGAAACAATAAAGCCCTGGCAGCTTGAATATCCCGTTGTCTATGATTTTGAGTACAGAACTTTTGTAAACGACAATCCTCTGCAGAATGACAGAGAGCAGTGTACCGATGTAATATATACTTTTCTCGAAGAAATTGAAAACGCCGGATACTATGCGATGATGTATTCAAACAGGGATTTTCCGGACAGATATCTGAATATCAGAAAAATTACGGACAGATTTGATTTCTGGTATGCAAACTACGGAATAGAACAGCCCGATGTTTCATGCGGAATCTGGCAGCGTTCATGTACAGGGCGTGTTGACGGGATAGAATATGATGTTGATCTTGATATATCGTATATGGACTACAAGAGTATAATGGAAAAAAATAATCTGAACGGATTCTGATAAAAAAATGACCCCGCTTTTTCCGGTGTGGAAAAGCGGGGTATTTTTTATCAGTTATCTTACAGCTTCAAAAGCCTGTTTGATATCTGCAAGGATATCTTCAACGTTTTCTATACCAACGGAAAGTCTGATCATACCAGGGTCAATTCCGGCAGCAACAAGCTGTTCTTCTGTGAGCTGTCTGTGTGTTGCACTTGCCGGGTTGAGAACACATGTTCTGATATCAGCAACATGAACTTCGTTTGAAGCGAGTTTAAGTGCATCCATGAACTTAACGGCGTTCTTTCTTCCGCCCTTTATAGTGAAGCTGATTACGCCGCATACGCCTTCAGGGAGATATTTTTGTGCTCTTGCGTAGTGAGGGTCATTTTCAAGACCTGCATACTTGATTTTTTCAACCATGTCAGAAGCTTCAAGGTATTTTGCTACAGTAAGTGCATTTTCGCAGTAACGCTTCATTCTTACAGCGAGTGTTTCAAGTCCGAGATTGAGAAGGAATGAGCTGTTTGCTGCAGGGTAGCATCCGAAGTCTCTCATGAGCTGGTGTCTTACCTTGATGATGTACGGAGCGTGAGGATATTTTTCTGTGTAAATTGTTCCGTGGTAGCTTTCATCCGGCTCTGTGAAATCAGGGAATCTTCCTGACTTAGCCCAGTCAAATTTGCCGCTGTCAACGATAACGCCGCCGACCTGAACAGCATGACCGTCCATGTATTTTGATGTTGAGTGAACTATGATATCAGCACCCCATTCGATAGGACGGCAGAGTACAGGTGTGGCAAATGTGTTGTCCACGATAAGAGGGAGACCGGCTTCATGAGCGATCTTTGACCACTTTTCAATATCGAGAACTGTAAGTGCAGGGTTTGCGATTGTTTCTCCGAAAATGCACTTTGTATTCGGTCTTATCGCTGCCTTTATCTCTTCTTCTGAAGCATCCACGTCGACGAATGTACATTCGATTCCCATCTTCTTAAAAGTGAATGAGAAGAGATTAACTGTACCGCCGTATATTGAAGAGCTTGAAATAAAGTGGTCGCCTGCGTTACAGAGATTGAGCACGGAAAGCATTGTTGCAGCCTGTCCTGAAGATGTGCACATTGCAGCAACACCGCCTTCAAGAGCGGCAATCTTCTTTTCAACTGCATCTGTTGTAGGGTTTTCAAAACGTGAATAAATCATTCCGAGCTGCGGATCGTCAAAGACGTCTGCTACTGCATCTGTTGAGTTGTAAACATATGTTGTGCTCTGGTAGATAGGCATAACTCTTGGTTCGCCGTTTTTTGGAGTATAGCCTTCGTGGAGACACTGTGTTTCAATTTTCATGTTGTTTTCCTCCGGTAAATTTATTGCCTGTCGGCTGATAGTAAAAATGCTGACCTCTTTGCTGGGAGATCAGCATGATATGTTACATAAAAATTATATTACTTTTTTTATTTTTTGTCAATTACTTCTTCGTACCAGTTGACCTGATTTTTACCATTTTGCTTGGAGTAGTAGAGTGCCTTGTCAGCTCTCTCCAGACATTCTTCAAATGTATCTCCGTTACTGATATCAGTAACACCGGCACTGAGTGTAATATGTCTGTCTGTAAAGCTGAAATCTGTTTCACGGAGTTTTTTGCATACCTGATTAATAATATGAGCCTGGATACTCGTATCTTCGCCGAACAGGAATATCATAAATTCCTCTCCGCCGAATCTTCCGGCAAATCCGTTTACACGGGAAATTTCCTTAAGTATCTCGCCGAGTCTGATAAGTACGGTATCGCCGTTGTCATGACCGTATGTATCGTTTACACTCTTAAAATTATCTATATCCAGCATGACAAGACGCAGAACATCATTCGGACGATGGCTTTTAATTTTGGCTGAAGCCTGTTCAATAAAGTGTCCCCTTGAAAACACACCGGTCAGATGGTCGTATTCAGTACGCTGTCTGTACATGACTGTTTCCTGTTTACTTTCAGTTACTTCCTGCTTTGCAGTTTCCACTTCTTTCTGTTTTCTGCTCAGCATTCTTCTGTACTTTGTAAGTGTAAGTATGATGATAAGTGCGGATATAACGGTTATAACAGCAAACCTTACAAAGTTATGCTTTATAAAATCAATTACTGTATATCCGTTTGCAGAGTTAAGATTTTCACTCACTGTTTTTCTCAGTTCCTCGCTGTTAAGTGAACGCAGGGCCGTATCAAGTACATTGCACAGAGCAGTATTGTCCTTTTTCACAGCAAAGCAGTATTCGATCTTTTCATCGAAGTCTGCCTGTTTAAGTGATGAGAATCCAGGATTTTCATTTATACAGTAGTTTACAACACTGCTTTCACAGATAAATGATGAAACCTCGCCTTTTTTAACAGCTTTAAGACAGCTGTAAACGTCCGGATAGTAAATAAGCTCAGTTTCCGGATATCTTACGGAAATGAAAAGTTCCTGAACCGGACTGTTTGAGAGAACAGCAGCTTTCTTAAAAATACTGTCATCATATTCTTCCTTGTAGATGGTAACCATTCGGTCGCTTAAAAATGTGTCCGAAAGAATTGAATCCTGATTTTCAAAACTCCAGAAATCATGATACGCCGGAAATACAGCATCTATTTCTCCGTTTTCAAGTGCACTCTGGAGTTCGCTGTATGTGCTGAATCTTACTGCACTTATGCTCTTGCTGAGAAAATGTGAAATCTCAGTAAACATCGATACCATTGCACCGTTTGTTTCCTTTGTTTTCGTGTTCATATCGCAGTAGGGCATATAGTTGTCAAGAAAACCGATTTTTATCGTATCGTGACTGCTGAGCCATTTTCTCCCCTCAGCAGAGATACTGTCAGCTGTAACAGCTTTTTTAAAATATTTGTCAAAGAGCTCTGCGCAGAAGTAAGGGTCTTTGCTGAAAATCTCTTCCTGGGTTTCATTTATTTCTTTCAGAAGTTCAGGTGATTTTTTTGAAACCGCAAGGTAAAAATCATCATTTTCAGCTCCGGTAAGTTCATTTATCCCGCTGAATTCCGTTCCCATAGGAAGCTCAGGAAACAGAAATTTTTCTTCCCGCATACTGTTTTTTGAAATACCGGCACAGAGATCGATGCTGCCGTTTTCAAGTCCGGAAATTATCTCATCAAAACTCCCGTAGATATATTCATACTTCCAGCCCGTATATCTCGCAATTTCCTGATAATAGTCATAGGCATAGCCGCTTTTTCGTTCATTGTCGGAAAATCCCTTCTGGAAGCCTTCGTTATCATAGTAGTAACCGACCTTAACAGTTTTTTCAGAAGCACTGCATGTATCTTTGCTGACTGCAGAAACAAAAGCAAAGCATGCTGCAGCAATACATAAAGTCCTTTTTAATATTTTCATTTTCCCCACCGCCCTGATAGTTTGTATAGTAAAATTATACTATATATTTGAAGGGGATGTCAACCTGTGTTATTTCCTTTTTTCCATGTTTTGTCGTTATAATCAAAGATAGTTTATTTATTTGTGACAATTGACACGGAATACTTTTAGATATATAATATAGAAGTATTTTTACAATATTTTCTATTAAGAAAGGAGCCGTGTTAATGAACACAAAACCAAAACATATGCTGATAAAGCGTTTGATTTCAATGGCACTTGTTCTGGCTATGACCTGTGTCTATGTGGTAGCTGATAATTACGCACCGATTGTCACAGACAGCAATGAACCGGAATCAAATAAATTATTAGCACAAACTTTAAGTAACAGTACAGGTTTGCTGCCTGAAACTGAACTTACAGATGTGAGTGAGCTTGTACTTGCTGAGAATACGACAAATATGGGCAAGGTGAGCCAGTCGCTGTCCGAAGCATTTGCTGATATGCCGGATAATGTGAAATCCGGTGATGAGCTTGATAAAAGCGTGGCTGATTTCAGCAGGCAAATTGCTAACCTCAAAGCTCAGACACTTGATGAATTAAGGGATACTGACAATGGTTCAGCAGAATTTTCTGAATATCGGGACACTGTCATATCAGGCTACAACGAAGTTGAGGCGCTGCTTTCGACTGTTTCAGTTGAAAATTATGAGATGGTAATGTCGGAGATTTCAGCTCTGATAAATCCAGAAAAGCCTTATGTTTCACTTGCTGATGATCTTCCTTTTAACGATGTTTCGGGGGAGAATATAACTTATCCCGAATTATTCACCAAGCATCAGAATGCCGTAAATAATTCCTGATTTTCAAAAAACCGAATTTCAAAAATCAAACTTAAGACATTTACCATAATAATACAGTACAAAAGTGTACAGCTATCCCGTAAAATGATTTTTGATGAATTTTTCGATTTTCAAGATACTTTTCCACAGCTATTCGTTTAGCTGTGTATAAAGCTGTTGAATATTGATAAACGTTTCAATAAATTCTTCCTTGT
>JAUNJJ010000295.1 GCA_030533325.1 Oscillospiraceae bacterium | reverse complement strand
AATGGCAGAAGCAATGGGGTATCAACTTATCTTACAAAATGTTGAAAATGATAATGAATTTATCATTGATTATGATTAAAACGGAGGAATTATTATGGCTGTTGAGTATAGTTTAGATCAAAGATTACGCAATCTAAAACTCAATCGAAAAGATATTTATGAACAGTGTAAATCTAAAGGAATTAAAATTTCATATCAAAAAAGTATGTGAGGTTATAAATTGTCCGAATGAAGTTGATTATAAGTATAAAGAAATCGTGAGAAAAATCATTTCTGACTTAGAATTTATAAGAGGTATCACGGATATTTATTTTGATAAGAGGTAATTATATGATTTACGGATATGCTCGTGTATCTACAAAAGGACAAGAAAAAGACGGTAATTCTCTTACAGCTCAAATCATCGCTCTTAAGGAAGCCGGGGCAGAAAAAATTTTCAGCGATTCTTTCACCGGAACAAAAATAGATCGTCCAAAATTTGACAAGCTAAAAGAGCTACTCTCCCCCGGCGATAAGTTGATTGTTACGAAATTAGACCGTTTTGCAAGAAGTGCTTCTCAAGGCAGTGAGCTAATAGAATTTTTTATCCAAAATGGAATAACAGTGCATATTTTAAATTTAGGTATCATGGATAATACTCCTACTGGAAAATTGATTCGTACAATTATGTTGGGATTTGCAGAATTTGAAAGAGATATGATTGTTCAACGAACACAAGAGGGTAAAGAAATTGCTCGAAGTAAAGGGATTCGTGTAGACGGTAGACCGGAAAAAGTTATATCACTTTCGGATTTTGAAAAGTTACGGAAAATGCAAAAAGACGGTAAAATTACTGTAAACCAATGCTGTGAAAATCTCGGTATAAGTAGAAGCAAATGGTATAAAATGATTGCGAATCAATCTTAAAGATGTTATAATATCATGTGAAAAGGAGGTACTTATTATGATACTTAATAATTTAGAAATAGATGTAAAGGTGAAATGCCTTGAAAGCAATATCACGCAAGCTCAACTTGGTGAAAAAATAGGTACGACAGGTCAGTATGTAAACAGAGTAATTAAAAACAAGAAATCCATATTGAACAAAACTTTTGTAAAAATGCTTGAAAATCTTGGGTATGATATTAAACTGATCTATGTTCCGAAAGAGCGTGACTGATATGGTATGGTTAGAGTTATTAGAATTTGTTTGTTTAATCGGTATTTTTGTAACGTTTGTAGGTTTCACAGTTCAGCTTGCAAGAAAGAAAGACAATAAAAGTAAAAAAGAATGGGGGGTTACGCTTCTTGGTTTTTCTGTAATATTTTTAATATGTATTACAATCATGCCCGTGTCGGAATTTAATGAAAAAGATGAAATTCATAGGTCTGTTGTTGAAGCTACAGAAAGCGAAAAACAAACATCTACCATTGAACAAAAACATATAGAACAATCCGAAGTTGAAATATTTGCTAAAAACAATAATGTTTCTGTTAAGTTGGCAGAGAGCCTTAAATCTGTTCTTGAGAGCATGGAATTGACTGATAAAAGTCGAGTAGGTATTTTCCATTACAATCTATCTCATGTATATAACTGGAAACAGGTTGAAGATTATGCTGACGGACAACGATATTCAGCATGGATGGATATGGAACATATTTGGTACATATATGTGAAAGACGATATGGTTGTAGGCGTTCGTGACGGTCATGGTAATATTTTTTATTCAGAATAATTAAATAGTAATGAGGTGCGTTATCGCACAGAGATTGAGTTCTCTGAACGATAACGCTTTTTTATTTACAGGAGGTATCATGAAAGATTTACTTGATAAAATTTTGCTTGAGGTAAGAAATAACCCCGGCGGCACGAAAGCCTATGAGGATTTGTATTATATCTGCCGGGAAACCATGAAAACGGACATTTCGCTTGGGGTTCGGTATTTGAAATGCTTGTCAGACAGCATTGAGCGTGTCATGCCGATGATCGAGAACGAGAATGACTTGAGATTTATTTTCAATTTGCACAAAAGGGTTCTTCTCGCCGCCGCTCCGCATGATTTTGAAGCATATCTGCTTTATGTGGAATGGGAACGAGAACCTTCAAA
>JAUNJJ010000294.1 GCA_030533325.1 Oscillospiraceae bacterium | reverse complement strand
ATCGAATGTCACCGATATGATGGTGAAAGTAAGAACAGCTATCTATGGAATCGTTTCTATTCTTGGAACAATTGCATTATTGTGGTTATTTGCTTTAGGTTTCATGGGACGTAAACAATGGTCAGATGTATTTGAAAGTGCGTTATGGATTTTTGGTGCTGGTGGTGCCATTGTTCTTGCAACATGGATTTTCACTGCTGGTTCTCATATGCATTTTTAATAAAGAAATTGAATAACAACTATAGGCAAATTGTAATCTAATTACAATTTGCCACTTTCTAAAATATCTAAAATGAACAATTCCCTATGTCGTTGGGTAGTTGTCTAACTTTCTTTAATATGGTATTGTAAATAAAATAAGAGAGGTTAAATATGACAACCATTAGATATACTACTGATTTTAAAAAAGAAATTGTAAGAAGGCTTTTAAATGGGGAAACTTCAAGATCCATAGAGCTAGAGACAGGTGTTTCAAAAGCAAGCATTAGTAATTGGAAGAAAGAGTTTAAATTACACCAAACAATTAATGGAATTAAAGACGATGATCTTGATGGTGGAACTCAATATTCTAATGTTGAAAAATTACAAATCATTATTGAATCATCAACACTCAATGAAGTTGAATTATCAGAATACTGTAGAAAAAAAGGTATCTTCAAAGAATATATAGATCAGTGGAAAGATAATATTGTTAAAACAATGAATTATGCTGATTCGCTCAGTCATGAAAAATTTCAATTTGATATAGTTAAAGATAAAGCAATTAAATCATTAACTATGGAAGTAAGAAAGAAAAATCAAATAATTGCAGAAATGGCGGAATGTATTCATATTGAAAAAAAGCCAATTCCGATCTGGGCTCAAACAAAAGGAAAGGATTATTGACTAAAGCTTCAGATCGAAAAGAAATAGTAAGGAAAATACAAGCTGCTGTTGATAGTGGTGTAAAGCTTGTAACCGCTTGTAATAATGCAGGTATAAGCAGAAGAACTTATGACCGTTGGAACAAAGATGATAATTGGGTAGATGGTAGAACTACATGCAAAAGACCAACACCCAAGAACAAATTAAGAGATGAAGAAAAAGAAAAAATCTTAGAAATCGTTAATAAACCTGAATATTCATCACTACCAGTTCGTTCAATAGTTGCTGATTTGCTTGATAAAAAACAATACTTAGGTTCTGCATCAACCTTCTACACGGTGTTAAAAGAGGATAAACAACTTAAGCATCGAGGTAAATGTAAAAAGCCAGAACCTCGTCCTATATCTACGCATTGTGCAAAGAAACCCAATGATGTTTGGGTTGCTGATATCACGTATATACCGTCTTATTATAGAGGACAATTTTTTTATCATTTTTCTATAATGGATTTATATAGTAGATTCGTGGTAGATCATGAGGTCTGGGATAATCAGGATGCTATAAATCTTGTGAAAGTTATTCAGAGATCTTTCTTAAAACATAAGATTTGTCTCAACGATCATTTGTTAGTTTTACATACTGACAATGGTCCACAAATGACGAGTGATATATACAAGAAAACCTTGAATGATCTGAATATTATTGATTCAAAGAATCGTCCAAGAGTTAGTAATGACAATGCATTCATGGAATCGCACTTTAAAACTCTTAAGTACTTTATTCCAATTTTTCAAAATAAATTTGAGAACTTAGAAGCTGCAAGACTCAATTTGAATGATTCGATTCATTACTACAATTATGAGCGTAAGCATGGTGAAATTCAACATGTTACACCATATGAACGTTTTACTTACAGAGACATTCAATTACTCAAGGAGCGTAATGAATTCATGCAGGAAGTCATTAAAGAGAAACCAGAGCGTTGGGCAAAGAGCCCCAGAGAATGGAAGTATATCAATGAGGTTTGGTTAAATCCGCCGAAAGGAAGTGATAAACAACCTACTCAGAATATCTATCAATCACTTGCATTAAACGAGTATAGAGACTCTGGAGAGCTTATTACACCAAGTAAGAGTATTTGGCTACCCGAGGGGATTTAAAAAGATTAATAAGAGTTCCCCCGCGAATGAGCGAGAACCCCCACAGAAGGTGGAGCTCATGAGCGGGCCCGTGATAAAAACTTTTGGATAGTAA
>JAUNJJ010000017.1 GCA_030533325.1 Oscillospiraceae bacterium | reverse complement strand
GCGGATTTGGGACTTTCACCCTTTAGAAACGTGCGCCGCCGGGCGCACACATAAAAAAATCCGGCAGATTTTGTAACTGCCGGATTTTTTGTTTATTTTTTTAAGCTATTAATAGTTCCTTTAACATACAGAAATCAATTATATTGATAATGCCATCGCCATTAATGTCCCCTGCCTGCCAGTCAGTAAGCTCACCTGTTCCAAGCATCCATTTCTGCATCATGAGAACATCTGCAGAGTTGAGTGCGTTGTCAGCATTTACATTACCCTTGATTACCGCAGGTGCTGCTTTTGTTACTGCTACACTGTAATTTACGCAGCCTGAGAAGTTGACAGCTCCGAGTGTAACGGTTTCACCCTGTTTGTAATCTCTTCTGAAAACAATATATGTTACAACCGGATTACCGTCATCAGTAAGTACCATATCTGTCTGCGTCCAGTCTGAAAGCCATGATGGTGTACTTATTCTGGAATCAAGTCCGAGATATACAGTAATATCTGAACCGGCAGTAAATTCAGCTTCGGTATCTGTGTACTTCTTTGAATCGCAGGCTGTACGAATGTACTCAGCACCTGTGAGCTGCTCCGGAACAGCGGTAAATCTGAACGTTCTGTCTCCGAAAATCTCAGAGCCGGTCTGAAGATTCTGCTGTATTGACCATTTTGAACTGTTAGCTGTATCTTTTACAGTAAGTGATTTAATTAATTCTCCGTTAAGCGGCTCTGCAGGTACCGTTGGTTCCGAAGGTTCCGGATTGTTAGGTGTTGATGAACCGTATGATTTCTTTAACATTCTTCCGGAATATTCTTTTACTGCTGTTCTGGCATCAGCTGCACTCATCGGTGAGTAGCTGTACATAGAGAGATCAAAGTTGTCATACGCATCTCCGCCTGACTGAAGATTCGGAATATTTGCTTTTTCATTTCGTGATGAAACTATGCTGTAAGCAAGACCGCTTCCCATCGAACAGCTGTCAAATACATCGTTGTATGACTTTATAGTTCCTGAATATGCATCGCTGCCCATATTTACAGCATCGAGAGGAAGGTTTGTCTTTTCATAATAGTTTGCCTCAGAGAATACTTTTGAATTGTATGAGGCACCTATACCGTACTCTTTGTTACTGGAGAAGTAGTTGTTATATGAGTGTATATGTGCATTTCTTGCTCTCGGATTACGCGATTCAGTATTGTTGAACCAGTTATGATGATATGTAATCCAGTCCTGAAGATGTGTAGCACCGCCGCCTACAAGTGATGTCTTATGGCAGTTTACAAACTGATTATATGAGAGAGTTACATATTCGGACCACTTGATATCTGCTGAACCGTCTCCGTCGGCCTTGTCATCATCTACAGTACCATTTCCTGCGTAAGCGTTATAACCTTTTTCAATTGTGTTGTTATGAATCCACATGTGTGACGACTTATTTGAAGAGTCACCGGACATTGAAATACCGTCATCAGGGTACTGACCAAGCCAGAGATTACGTACTTCACATGAAGTGCACCTCTTCATCTCAAATCCCCATTTGTTAAGATCGGCATCATATCCTATGCCTTCAATGGTTACATTTTTTCCGTACTGAAGATACAGCATCGAAGAACCGTCATTCTGATTACCGTCATTTGCCTTTGCCCCTGAAGGAACATCAATCTTTCCTATGAAACGGAAAACTACATTTTCAGGTTTTGCACTGTAGAAAATATTGTAAAGCCCGGTTTTTCCGCCATAGGAAACCGTGTCTTTATTTGAATTGTTTACATAAATAACTGTAACTCCTGACTTGAGTGTACCGTCATTATTGTATGCACCAACACCTGAAGAGTAATTCCAGTGTGCATATCCGCTTCTGTCATAACTCATAGGAGTTACCGAGAATCCAGCCGTACCTGAGGATCCTTCAATGCGTACATCATAGCTCTGACCGCCTTTGAGTCCCGGAATATCCACACGATTTCCACGGATAAGTTCACTGTCAGCATAAATATATGAGGATTCAGAGGAAGCCTTGTATGACACCTTAACATTACTTCCTATTTTTGAAGAATCCCATTCTGCATATGCTGTTTCAAACCATCCGCCACAGAGAGTGATTGCATCACCTGTCGGTGTGTTTCCCGGATCGTCCGGAGCCGGTTCTGAAGAGGAATTCATATATGAAGGTGTCCAGCCGCTCATATAATTCTTAAGTACGATTTTATTTGCGTCAGCTTCCGACAGTACATGCCCCTTTCGTGAAGAAAGATCCACTGAAGTACCGTTTGCAAGCTTCGTTCCGTATTCCTTGAAACCTGTGACTGTTTCAGGCTCAACGCCGGACATACTGGTCCAGCCGGCCGGAGCAATCATACCGTCTTTATCAATAACTGTATTGACGAACTTAACTTTCGCACTGACACGCCACGGTCTTCCCAGATACCCTGCAGTCTGTTTCAGTGCTGAATTAGCAGTTATCCTGCAGTTCCAGAAAAGGTATCCTGTGTCATCATCTGCTTCATCACGTGCAGCTGTTATGTAACCTGAATGTGCCTGGTCACTGTAGCCGTAAAAACATAATTCGCAGCTGTCAAATACAGCAGAAGTATCACCGAATATGTAGTCTGTATTTCCTTCGATATGACAGTTTTTATAATACTGTGGTTTTCCTCCTGTATAGAGTGTATCCTGACTGGAAAGAAAACTGCAGTTTCTGAACTCGGCATATGCTGAATCAGCTGAAAGTGCTGCAGCACGCTCTGTTGCTGCCTTTGACTTCGCATCTGTTGAAGAAGTTCTTACCTGTGAAATGTTTGAAACTGTTGTGTCACCTGTAAGCTCAACACCGTCTCTTAACTCCTCATCTGTAATATAACGGTTAAAAGAGTTCTCGAAAGTGATATCCTGTGCCTTAAAATATTCAGCCTTAGGCCATAACTGAACTGTTGCTCCCCAGCGGTATGACGGAGTATTCTTTACGCTGGTCTGTTTGGCCGAAGCGGCGTCATAATATCCCTTTGAATTTACGCTGTAATATTTGTAGCCTATTCCGTAGTACCATGTAATCAGAACTTCTTTTGAAGGTTCGTCATTTACAAAAGATACATAAGGTGTCTGAACTACGACCTGCTCCCTGTATGTACCAGGTGCGATGTGGATAGTGACACGTTCCGATTCACTTCCCGGACTGATACTGGCAGCTCTGTTCACAGCCTCCTGCACAGTACTGAAATTATTAGCTTTGGACGGATAACCTACATAGAGGTCAGTCGCCCCTGCCGCACTCACCGGGAGCACAAATATCTGCCCGATGATCATTGCAAGTGCAATAAATACTGCACTTGTTTTTTGAAAAAGTCTCTTCATAAGCATTCTCCTTCTGATAAAAATACAATCCTTTTAATGTTCATCCTTTTTCAGAATGACACAATAAACTCACATACAGTAATTTTACCACAAAAAACGCATGAAATCAATGATATATTATATTAATTATATATCATATTGTATTTTTCAATATACATAATCAATGATTTTTAAGATTATTTTCCCTGATATATTCCTGAATTCTTCTGTCAGCAATCCTTACTTCTTCGTAAAGCTCCGCTGCAGAAATACGGAAAGCACCGTTTCCGAGTATTATCAGCTGTTCCATACCATCAGAGGTTGCCACCCTCACCCGATGCTCCTTACTGAGATCGTATGAAGCTTTTTCTATATACATATCTGCTGTCTCTGACTCTTTTGTGTATATTACACTTATGTTTCCCGCACGTTCAACTTCACGTACTGCACCTTTAACCTTATAGGCATCGAACACAACTATTACTTCGCAGCCGTAAACTCCCTGATAATTACACATCGTGTTTATCAGCATACTTCTTGCCAGATCAAGATTGGTCGCAGAAATATCCTTAAGTTCTTTCCATGAAAAAATAATGTTGTATCCGTCAACCAGCAGGTATTCAGGTCCCTTTGGTATCGGTTTGCTTTTGTAAGTAACCTGCAGCCTTTCCTTATCCTTCTTTGAACGGAAGGAATTTTTTCTCTCTTCCTTTTCCTGTTTACCGTATGTCATTTCAAAAATAGCCATAAGTTCCTTTTCGGAATCCACACCTCTGCGATATTCTGAAACCACTCTCTTTCCGGAAGTCTGCTTTTCTGAATCATCATCTTCAGTCTGTCTGCCGTAGTTTAAACCCGGTATTCCAGGAAGGTGCATATATTCTCCGACTTCGTTCCACTTAACAACAAAACCGGCTCCATGACTGCAGAAAACGGAATCGCAGGAATTCTCAACATCACTGTCACAGTTATATGCCATCCGTTCAGTTACTTCATCAGCATTATGGCAGGGCTTGTAGCCTGCAGATGTACATGAAAAAATCCCTTTTCCGCGGGTATATCCCATAAGTTCAGTATGATAATCTTTAACTGAAGCAACCGGAGCACTTCCGGTTATTACTGCAGTATCACCGTTTATCTCTGGTGCATAAAATGTGCAGTCCATTCTTGTAAGATCGGAAATTGCCCTTCCTACATGTTCCGAAGGAATCTCAAGAATATAGTCATAGTACGGCTCAAGCAGAATACTCTGTGCATGTCTGAGCCCGTTTCTCACGGCACGGTACGTAGCCTGCCGGAAATCCCCGCCTTCCGTATGCTTAAGATGAGCACGTCCTGAAACAAGAGTTATCTTCATATCTGTTACCGGTGACCCGGTAAGAACACCTGCATGTGTTTTTTCATTAAGATGTGTCAAAATCAGTCTCTGCCAGTTTTTATCAAGAACCTCCTCACGACAGTCTGTTTCAAATACAAGTCCGCTTCCCTGTTCACCCGGTTCAAGCAGCAGATGTACTTCAGCATAATGACGGAGCGGTTCATAATGTCCGACACCCTCAACCGGAGCAGCAATTGTTTCCTTGTATGCAACATTTCCGTGGACAAATTCAACATTCATACGGAATCTCTCAAGCATAAGTGCTTTGATAATATCAAGCTGCATCTCGCCCATTACCTGAATGTGTATTTCCTTAAGCTGTTCATTCCAGATAACATGAAGTTTCGGTTCTTCTGCTTCAAGTCTCCTGAATGCAGTAACCGCCTCATGTACATTTGTTTCCGGAGACAGTTCTGCCTTATAGGTAAGTACCGGTTCAAGAAGCGTCGCCGGTGAATCGGTTTCATCTCCCAGGCCCTGTCCTGCATATGAATCAGCAAGTCCGGTTACAGAAGCTATCATACCCTGTACTGCTTCCTCCACTGCCTGATACTTTGTTCCTGAATACAGACGAATGTGATTTATCTTCTGACCGTTAATCTGTTCCTTAACCTTAAGTTTTCCTCCGGTAATCTTCATATGTGTAAGTCTGTTGCCCTGATCATCTTCAGATATCTTGAATACTTTTGCAGAAAAATTTTCCTTTGTTTCATCCTGTACAGTATACACATCAAGTTTTCTGAGGAAATTTTCAACACCTTCAAGTTTAAGTGCAGAGCCAAAAAAACACGGAAATATCTTTCTTTCCCTGATACACCTTACTATTCCTTTGTGACTGACTTTATTTTCATCAAAAAACTCCTGCATAAGCTCTTCATCATGTGAAGCAGCTTCTTCATAGAATTCTTCTGTATTGTTTTCATTGTCAAAATCAATGCATCCACCGGAAAGCTTCTGCTTCATTTCAGCAAGAAGAGCTTCTCTGTCCGTTCCCGGCAGATCCATTTTATTTATAAACACAAAAACCGGAACCTCATATCTTTCAAGAAGTTTCCACAGCGTCCTTGTATGATTCTGAACACCATCGGAACCGTTAATAACCATAACTGCATAGTCAAGCACCTGAAGAGTTCTTTCGGTTTCTGCTGAAAAGTCGATATGCCCCGGAGTATCAAGCAGTGTAATCTCAGTGTCACCAAGATGAAGCAGTGCCTGTTTTGAAAAAATTGTAATTCCTCTTTCCTTCTCAAGAGAGTAGTTATCGAGGAATGAAGTTTTATGATCTACTCTGCCCAGCTTTCTTATATCACCTGTGCTGTAGAGCATACCTTCGGAAAGTGTGGTTTTTCCAGAGTCAACATGTGCGAGTATTCCGACTGCAAGACGTTTCATCCTAATGCTCCTTTATATAAAAATACTCCGGATTCACAATAGTTTGAATCCGGAGAAAAAATTTTTAAACTTTTACATCCAAAAATTATTCATTATCTTCTGCTTCATCAGCAGCATTTTCATCAGCAAGAAGTGCACGCATTGAAAGGCTTACACGCTTGTTTTCAATATCGCATTCTGTAATCTTAGCTTCAACTTCCTGACCAACAGTAAGAACATCCTTAACATTGTCAACTCTCTGGTTAGCAATCTGTGAGATGTGGATAAGACCGTCAACACCGTCAATAATGCTTGCGAAAGCACCGAATGGTGTGATTGAAACTACTGTAGCCTTTACAACGTCACCAACATTGTATGAAGCCTTGAATTTTTCCCATGGGTTGTCTTCTGACTTCTTGTAGCCAAGTGAAATTCTGCCTGTTTCCCTGTTGAGTTCCTTGATGTAAACTTCAAGAACATCTCCAACCTTAACAACTTCTGAAGGATGCTTGATTCTCTTCCATGAGAGTTCAGATACGTGAACCATACCGTCGATTCCGCCGAGGTCTACGAATGCACCATAGTTTGTAATAGACTTAACTTCACCCTTGTACACTGCACCAACTTCAGCTGTATCCCAGAACTTCTTCTGAGCTTCTTCCCTGATAGCTTTCTGAACGAGCTTGATAGAACCAACTGCTCTTCTGCGCTGAGGGATAACATCAATGAGCTTAAGTGATACCTGCTGCTTAACGAGCTTCTCAATATCTTCGTCACGTCCGAGACCTGTGTGTGATGCAGGAACAAATACGCCAACACCGTCAACAAGAACGATTACGCCGCCCTTAACTGCTCTCTGTACTGTACCTTCGAGAATCTTGCCTTCTTCCATAGCCTTAACGATATTGTCAAAGCCAACCATCTCGTCAACCTTCTTCTTGGAGAGTGTTGCGATACCGTCCTGGTCATTGATCTTGATTACTACGAGGTCAACTTCTTCGCCTACGCTTACTACATCAGCAGGCTTCTTCGAAGGATCGTTTGTGAGTTCTGAAAGGCTGATAAAGCCTGTGTGCTTGGTACCGATATCAACAATTGCCTCAGAATTGTTTACAGCAACAATGATTCCCTTGATCCTTTCACCTGTATGTATTTTCTTGAAGGACTGTTCAAGTGCCTCCGCGAAGTTAATTTCCTCTTCCTGAGTTTTCTGGATTTCGCTCATTTTTTGAATAACCTCCTTAATTATATAAGCCGGTGTGGATGCTCCGGCTGTGATACCAATATCAGATGCTCCTGACAAATCTATGTCATACAGTTCGTCCGAATTCTCTATGTGATATGTCCGGCAATACTTGCTGCATACACTGAACAGCTTGATTGTATTTGAACTGTGTTTGCCGCCTATAACAATCATAACATCAGAACGCCTGGCAAGCTCAATAGCTGCTGTCTGTCTGTCTGAAGTTGCGTTGCATATCGTCTGGAAAATCTCGGTTACATCTTTTAAGGTATCCGGAATAATGTCTATGCATTTATTCCACACTATTATATTATACGTCGTTTGCGCCACAATTGCAACCTTTTTTTTCAAAAAACCATAGTTTTTTTGAAAAATTTCCTTCAATTCTTCTTCATCAGCAAAAACATAGCATTCTCCGGGACAATGTTTGACAATTGCATCAACTTCAGGATGCTCTCTGTCTCCGGCAATCAGTACTATTTTACCATTTTCAGACTGCTCACGAACTATTTTGTGAATACGTGCAACAAATGGACATGTAGCGTCAATATAATCATTTCCCATTTCATTAAGTTTATCATATATATTTTTTCCAACTCCATGGGATCTCAGGATTAATCTTTCATCGTTTCTGAGTTCTGAAAGATCATTTACAATACGAACTCCCTTTGACTCAATTTCATTTACAACACTTGTATTATGAATTATCGGACCAAATGTTGCTACCTTTCCGCCCTTTTCTATTTCCTCATAAACCAGCTTTACTGCACGGTCAACACCAAAACAGAAACCGGCTGATTTTGCCACTTCTATACTCATGCTATCTCTCCACCAGTTCTGTGATAGAACTCATAATTGTGTTTTTGAGTTCCTTAAGTTCACGAGGTGCCGGATTCTCACTGATTTTCAGCTGTTCAGGACTTATCGGTCTGCCGTATCTTACAGTAATTTTATTTCTGAAATGAAGCTTTCCCTCATATGCAATTCCGCATGGAACAACCGGAACCCCGGCTCTTGCGGCAATGAGTGCAACACCGGTTTTTCCTCTTCCAACCTTACCATCCTTTGAACGTGTTCCCTCCGGAAAGATAGCAAGGTTTTTACCGGATTTTAATTTTCCTACAGCAGTATCAATTATGCCGTTGTCTCCCTGTCCTCTCTGAACCGGAAATGCACCGAATGCACGGATAAGCACAGCAAATACCGGATTCTTGAAAAGTTCTTCCTTCGCCATGTATGTACATCTTCTTTTTACCTTAAGTGAAAGTAGAACCGGGTCTGCATACGATCTGTGATTGCAGGCAATTATAAACGTACCGTCCTTCGGAAGATTTTCCACACCTTCAAAAGAAAGTCCGTACCATATTTTATACGCAAGTATGGCTGCGTTTCTTATAAATGAATAAACCAAAATACTATTTCTCCTTCTCTTCTGTTTCCTTTATCATCTTTGTGATAAGAGCAATTACCTCATCAATCGTCATTTCTGTTGTATCAACAAGAACAGCGTCATCGGCCTGCTTAAGAGGGGAAACTGCTCTGTTCATATCATTTTCATCACGCTTTTTTATATCAGCAAGAATACTTTCAAAGGTAATGCCTTCTGTATTATTAAGTTCAGCAAATCTTCTCCTTGCTCTTTCCTCAGCACTTGCTGTAAGGAAAATTTTCAGCTGTGCATCAGGAAGAACTACAGTTCCTATATCGCGTCCGTCCATAATAACATTGTTCTCCGCTGCAATTTTCTTCTGAAGGTCAAAAAGAAATGCTCTTACTTCCGGAACAGCAGATACCTTTGAGGCTCCCATTGATACTTCAGGTGTTCTTATAAAATCAGAAACATCAATTCCGTCAGCGATAACTCTCTGCTGACCATCTCTGTATTCAAGCTTTATCTCCAGTCCTTCAAGAAGATCTGTAACTGCCCTGACATCATCAGGCGAAATTTCGCTTTTTAAAGCCTGATAAGCCACAGCCCTGTAAAGAGCACCTGTGTCTGCATAAATATATCCTGTATCTCCTGCAACAGCCTTTGCGATTGAACTTTTTCCTGCACCGGCAGGTCCGTCTATAGCTACATTTATCATTTCTTTATTCCTCTCATTCTTTATAAATTAATTCCGGCAGCATAGCCTGTCGAAAATGCTATCTGAAGATTGAATCCGCCTGTGTATCCGTCAACATCAATAACTTCTCCGGCGAAAAAAAGTCCGGAGACAATTTTTGATTCCATGGTTTTAGGATTTATTTCCTTAACACTTACACCGCCGCTTGTTACAATTGCCTCTTCAACAGGTCTGAAACCTGTTACGGTCATTCTGAAATTTTTAAGAAGCTTCACAAGCTCAGTTCTCTGAACCTTTGATATCTGTCCTGCCTTCAGTTCACCCGGAATACCTGAAAGTTTAACTATTACAGGTATGAGTTTTGAAGGAAGAAGCTTTACAAGTACATTTCTGAATTCAAATCCGGACATTTCAGAAAAATCTCTCTGCAGCCTTTTGTCAAGTTTTTCTTCACTCAGTCCAGGCTTAAGATCAAGTGAAATAACGTATCTTCCGGTTTCCATTTTTCTTATTCTGGAACTTGCAGTAAGTACAAGCGGTCCTGTTACACCGAAATATGAAAACATCATCTCTCCCAGCTCGCTGTAAACTTTCTTCTCACTGTCGAGAAGAGAAAGTGAGATATTTTTCAGAGTAAGCCCGCTGAGTTCGCTGCAGAAATCTTCCTTTATCTCAAGCGGAACAAGTGACGGAACAATGTCAGTAACAGTGTGTCCGGCACTGCGCGCAAATCTGTAACCGTCTCCTGTTGAACCGGTAAGCGGATAGGAGGCACCGCCTGTAGCGACAAGAACAGAAACAGAGCTGTATTCTGCCTTTTCCGTCTTAACCCCGCAGCATACACCATCATCAACTATAATACCAGTAACCTTTTCATGAATAATTTTAACTCCGGCTTTTTTCAGTCTGTTCTCAAGTGCAGATACTATATCCGCCGCCTTGTCAGATACCGGAAAAACCCTGTTTCCGCGTTCAACCTTAAGCGGAACACCTGAAGATTCAAAAAAATCCATCACATCATACGGTGTAAACCCGGAAAATGAGCTGTACATAAATCTGTTGTTTACCGGAATATTTTTCATAAGCTCGTCAGTATCACAGTAATTTGTAACATTGCATCTTCCCTTGCCGGTTATTCTGAGTTTTTTTCCGAGCCTGTCGTTTTTTTCAAACAGAGCAGTCTTTTTTCCTGCCTCAGCAGCAGTTACAGCAGCCATCATTCCGGCAGCACCACCGCCGACTATTATACAATCAAATCTCAAATATATACCGCCTTTGTTATTTATCCGTCTTTTCGTAAACATCGTATTCGTCCCAGAGACTTTCAAGAGTCTGGAAACTTCTGTTGATATCCTTTTCCTTTTCAAGACTTACTGCTGCGATAAGGGCGTTCATCAGACTAAGCGGTGCAGCAAGTGAGTCAGCAAATGACACTATACCGCTTCCTGCGGTGAGGACATACTGTGCCTTCCTTGCAACAGGTGACTGAACACTGTCAGTTACCGCAATAAGTGTTGCGTCTTTTTCAGATGCATAATCCATTGCTATTGTTGTCTGCGTTGAATATCTCGGAAAACTTATTCCGATGACAACATCGTCCTTTCCTACACGAAACAGTCGCTGAAGAAGTTCGCTTGTACCGTGGTTTTTAAGAAGCAGTACATCATCAAATATTATACTGAAATAATATCTCAGAAAATCAGCAATGGCTGATGAACTTCTCGAAGCTACAATGTAAATTTTCTTTGCACGCAGTATCGCATCAACAGCACCGGCAAATGCCTCTCTGTCACAATGTTCCATTGTCTCCCTGATAAGCTCGATGTCAAGGCTCATAACCTTTTCAAAAACATCGTTCTTGTCCATCTGACTGCTTGCCAGTTCAATTCTTTCAACTGAAGTAAGTTTAGCCTTCATAGCAGTACGAAGATTTTCCTGAAATCCCGGATAACCTTCAAAACCAAGCTCCATCGCAAATCTGACTACTGTGGACTCACTGACACCTACAGTCTGCCCAAGGGAAAGTGCGGTCATAAATGACGCCTTCTGATAGTTTTCGAGTATGTATTCAGCAATTTTTCTGTGTCCTTTTGACATACTGCTGTAATTATTTCTGATAGCTGTAAAAACATCTGTATTGTTACTCATAAAATTCTTCCTGCCTTTAAGAAAAATTAAAACTGATTTTTTTCCCATCTGATTCCGCAATGATATTTCCCTGCAGATCTGTCCTGAAAATCTGAACGCCAAGGCTGCCCAGACTGCGCATAACGGACTCTGACGGATGATTGTATGAATTTCCCGCACCACAGGATATAACGGTAAATTCCGGTTTTATAATTTCAAGGAATTCACCGCATGTTGAAGTTGAACTCCCATGATGCCCTGCCTTAAGAACATCAACATCCTCAAGTACGCCGCCTCTGAGCATATCAGCTTCACTTTCCGCTTCCGCATCACCAGTAAACAAAAAAATGTTTTCACCGTGAACAAGTTCTGAAACTACAGAGCAGCTGTTAAGATTTTCGTACTCTCCCAAAGGAGCGATAATTCTCAAAACTGAACAGTCAAGACTGAGTTCCATACCCGAAAACGCCTCAATTAACGGAATTTCATTTTTTTCAGCACTATCAGCAAGACATCTGTATAAATACAAATCATCATTCGCTGTGTCCGGCAGATGCGGAACAATTATCCCTCCTGTACTGAAGTTTTCAATTACATTTTCAATCCCGCCGATATGGTCAGAATGAGGATGGGTTGCTATAATATAATCTATTTGTTCTATTCCCTGTGATTTAAGATAAGAAGCTACTTTATCACCATATTCTTTCTCTCCTGCATCAATGAGAACTGTATTTGCACCGGATATTATCAGAGTGGAATCTCCCTGACCAACATCAATAAAATGCACACTGACTTCTGCTGAACTGAAAGCAGAATCTCTTAGTTTAAGAAATACCGCGATTCGCTCATAGGTTAAAATCCCAAAGGTATCGAAAACAGCCATAAGGAGAAGAATAAAAAGAACAGAAACAACGGAAATCTTTCGTAATAATTTTTTTATTTTTTCTTTCTTATACATTTGCCGCTGTGTTTTTTATGCTGTGAATTCTGTCCGGTATTTTTTCTTCCTCCGGAACCGTTTCTGCCGCCTCTGATCTGAGAAGAAGCACCGCGTTTATTCGGAAGATCATCTGCAACAAGACACTTCGGTGATGTGCCAATAAGATCTCTTCTTCCTGTTTTCTTAAGTGCCTTGAGAACTATCTCCCTGTTCTCAGGTTTGAAATACTGAAGAAGCGCTCTCTGCATAGCCTTCTCCTCCGGTGTTTTAGGAACGTAAACCGGTTCCATAGTATACGGATCAAGTCCGGTATAAAACATGCACGTTGAGATAGTTCCCGGTGTCGGGTAAAAATCCTGAACCTGCTCAGGATGAATCCTGTGTTCCTTAAGGAATACCGACAGTTCAATGGCTTCCTTAAGAGTGCTTCCCGGATGTGAAGACATAAGATAAGGGATAAGATACTGTTCTTTGTTAATTCCCTTGGTTATGTCATAAAACTTTTTCTGAAATACCCTGTATGCCTCAATATGCGGTTTTCCCATTTTGTCAAGAACCACTGCAGAACAGTGCTCAGGAGCAACTTTAAGCTGACCGCTGACATGGTGCTTTATAAGTTCCTTCATAAATTCATCATTTTCATCTTTTATAAGATAGTCATATCTTATTCCGGAACGTATAAATACCTTCTTTACTCCTTTAATTTTTCTGAGTTTCCGAAGAATTCCAAGATATTCAGTGTGGTCAACCTCAAGAGCCTTGCACGGCTCAGGAGCAAGACATTTCTTTCCCATACAGAGACCATGTTTCAGCTGTTTGCTGCAGCTTGGATTCCTGAAGTTTGCTGTAGGGCCGCCTACATCATGGATATATCCCTTGAAATTCGGAAGAGTGGTAAGAAGTTCTGCTTCCTTAAGTACAGATTCCTCACTTCGCTTTGATATTTTTCTCCCCTGATGAAGTGCGATTGAACAGAAGTTACAGTTTCCGAAACATCCTCTGTTATGAGTAATTGAAAACTCTACTTCCTTTATTCCGGGAACTCCTCCGTCCTTTTCATACACAGGATGATATGTTCTGGCATACGGAAGACTGTAAACATGATCCATCTCCTCAGTTGTAAGACAGTATGCAGGAGGAGTCTGAACAAGCATTTTATTTCCGTGACGCTGGATTACCGTTTTTCCATAAACCTCATCCTGCTGGTCATACTGTATTCTGCAGGCTTTTGCATATGCCTTTTTATTCTCGCATACCTGTTTGAAATCAGGGCATTCTGCAGCTCCGATAGGTGTATTTACCGGATCTGTAAGATAGCATATTCCGCGGATATCAGTTATCTCGCTCACTTTCTTTCCGCTTCTGAGAGCGTCGGCGATTTCAACTACCTGATGCTCCGACATTCCGTACATGAGTATATCAGCACCACTGTCCACAAGAATCGAAGGTCTGACATCATCATCCCAGTAATCATAGTGAGCAAATCTTCTTAAAGATGCTTCCAGACCACCTATGGCAATCGGAATATCACCGAATATCCTTCTCAGACATTTGCTGTAGACTATCACTGCTCTGTCAGGGCGCTTTCCTGCTTTGCCGCCTGCAGTATATGCGTCATCCGAACGCTTTCTTTTTGCAGCAGTGTAATGGGCAACCATCGAATCTATGTTACCGGAAGTAACGAGAAATCCATACTTCGGAGTACCAAGCTTTTTAAAATCATGGTCAGTTCTCCAGTCAGGCTGCGCAATAATTCCCACACTGTATCCCTTGTCTTCAAGAACTCTTGAAATGATTGATATGCCGAAACTCGGATGATCAACATATGAATCTCCTGTTACAAGAATAAAATCAAGCTGTTCTATTCCCCGTTTTTTCATATCTTCTCTGCAAACAGGTAAAAATTCGTTCAAGAAAAAACCTCCTGCCTTATTCGTTATTTGCTTCCTCGTCAATTCTTCTCATTCTTCTTTCCGCCCACTGAGCCTTTGTCATGAGAATTCTTCTCGGTTTTGATCCCTCTGAAGGTCCTATAACGCCAAGTTCCTCAAGCTCATCCATGATGCGTGCAGCACGTGCATATCCAAGCTTCAGTTTTCTCTGAAGTGAAGAAGTTGAAGCCTGACCAAGTTCATTTATAATATCTATCGCTTTTTCTATCAGTTCGTCATCGCCGTCAGAAATACCTTCTGTTCTCCCTCCGGCACTCTTTTCTCCCTTAGGAACAGGAATATTCTTTTCAATTTCTTCCATAATCTCATCACTGTACTCTACAGTTGCATTGTTCTTTATAAAGTTTACTACCTGCTCAATTTCCTTTGTTGAACAGAAGCATCCCTGAACACGTATTGGTTTTGGAATACCTGACGGGAAGTAAAGCATATCACCCTGTCCAAGAAGCTTTTCAGCACCGCCTGTATCAAGAATTGTTCTTGAGTCAGTCTGAGACATAACAGAAAGAGCTATTCGGCTTGGAATATTCGCCTTGATAAGACCGGTGATAATGTCAACAGTAGGTCTCTGTGTTGCAATAATAAGATGCATACCAGCTGCACGAGCCATCTGAGCAAGCCGGCATATTGCGTCTTCTACTTCATTTGATGCCGCCATCATAAGATCGGCAAGCTCATCGATTGCAATTACTATCTGAGGAATAGGTTCAACTGTTCCGCCGCTCTCTGCTGCCATCTCGTTGTATCCCTTAAGATCACGGACATTATTGTCAGCAAAAAGCTTGTATCTTCTCAGCATCTCCTGAACGGCCCAGTTAAGCGCACCGGCAGCCTTTCTCGGGTCTGTTACAACAGGAATAAGAAGATGAGGTATACCGTCATAAACCTTGAATTCAACAATCTTCGGGTCAATGAGGAGAAGTCTTACCTGCTCAGGTGTTGACTTGTATAGAATACTCATAATGATTGAGTTAGTGCAGACTGATTTACCGGAACCTGTGGAACCAGCAATGATTACGTGAGGCATCTTTGCAATATCACCGATGATTTCCTTACCTGCAATATCACGTCCAACAGCAAACGAAAGTCTGCTCTGTGAATTTTTAAAGTCATCACTTTCAAGAAGCTCCCTCAGAGTTACCATATCTTTTTTTACATTAGGAACTTCTATACCAACTGCAGCCTTTCCCGGAATCGGAGCTTCTATACGAACCCCCGCTGCTGCAAGGTTAAGTGCAATATCGTCAGCAAGTCCGGTAATTCTTGATATCTTTACACCCGGTGAAGGCTGAAGCTCATATCTTGTGACAGTCGGACCTCTGTGTACATCAACAAGCGATGTTTTTACGCCGAAGTTTTCGAGTGTCTGAACAAGCTTCAGAGCTGTTTCCTGCATCTCGGCTTCAGAATCAGCTCGTCCGGAAGCGGCGTTTCCTTCCTTAAGAAAATCAATCGGAGGAAAATTGTAACGCTTCATACCCGGAGCCGGCCTGTTTTCTTCACGCTTGTCCAGATCAATAATATGTCTTTCAGATTCCTCCGGAACAGAAACATCCGATGCAGGAACAGGTGCCGAAGCACTGTCCCTGTTCTGGAAAAATGCAGCTATTTCAGACTCTTCCTGGTTTTTTAAAGATTTCTGCATTTTATAGTTCTCTGACATTTCTTCAGTTACTATGGGAATATCAATAGTATTGGTCGTTGTCTTTTCAGCTGTAAATGCTTTCTCGTCAAGAAGTTCCGAAAGTTCATCTGTTCTTTTGTCAGGTTTAACTTTCTTCTTAAAAATATTTTTTATTTCCTCAAAATGAACCTCCCTCTCCATAAGGGGAACCTGTTCTTTTTTCTTCTTTTCCTGTACTTTTATTTCCTTAGCGGGAGTACTTTCTTCTATTTCATATTTTCCGCCTTCAATTACTTCCTTTTCATACCTTCCCCATGCTTCTCCGTCCTTGAAGCTGTCCCACCAGGTCTTAACTTTTTCACAGCCTTTCCTTACACCTGAGAAAAGTTTTTCAACTGAGATGTTTTTTACAAAAAGAACTATTACAAGAAAAGCAAGAATAATTGTAATCTTTGCACCGGTTGCACCTAACAGTGAAACAAGAGGTACTCCTATAACAGCACTGATTACACCGGCACTTTTCATTTCCGTTCCGTTAGCATAGAGCATGTTTATCTTCTCATCAAAATCTTCTCCCGGTATATCACCGATAAATACAACCTGTACTATGGATGAAACCAGAAAAAGAAGTAAAGCTCCCTGTATAAATCTTGTTACTATAGTTTCTTTTTTCTTTTCCTTTGAAATTAAATATGATGCATATACAAGCACCGGGACCGCCAGAACTACTGATACACCAAACAGACCGCGAACAAGATTATGTATGGAAAGCCATCCGTCTGTTCCCTCCACAAATGCAGTAAGTGCAATAAATGCTGTAACCGCAAGCAGAATTATTGACCAGAAATTACTGTCAAACGGACCTGACGGCTCCGGCTTTTTCTCTTCTTCCTTCTTTTCACGGCCTCTTTTTCTCTTTTTATTGTTCCCGCTCTCTCCGGGTTTTTTATCCTTTATTTCAGGCATTTTAAATCTCCTTGTTTTCAGTATTAATATAAATAATTTTTTACCTATACTTATCTATTATAACACTTTTCGGAGTGGAAAATCAATATATTTTTACCGGAGATTTATAAATACAAGCCGGATATATTGCTGTTTTCATTTTCAGGAAAGAAGTTCTTTCAGAAGAATACAGTCAATAATATTTATCATGCCGTCTTCGTTAATATCTGCAGTTTCATACTCTTCATCCTGAAATTTCTCTGCTGCCATAAAATATTTCGTAAGCTTTATAAGATCTGAAGCGGAAATGCTTCCGTCTCTGTTGATGTCACCGCGCCTGTGCTTTTCTTCATGCGGAGGATTGCCAGGCTGATGCGGATCCTGCGGAATTTCTGACTTTGTGAAGTAAAGTGAACAGTCATCTATCGAGCCATATGACTCAGGTGCACCTGAAATATTTATGCATACAGAAATCTTATCGCCCGATGATGCATAAAACTCTGCTCCGGACTTCTCCCATCTGTCATACGAAAAAGTCTGTCCTTCAGAAAAAACTGATTTTTTCCCGTTTACAGATACAACAACTGAATACCTGCTTCCTTCACCTGCAATATATGTACTGAATTCATATTTTCCCGTATCAGAAGCCTGAAATTCAATTGTTATGCCTGAATTTTCAAAAGACTCCTCTGAATACCAGTGAACAGAATAATCCCCTGTTCTGACCATTTCAGAATTTACTGTAAATTTAGAATATTCACCATTTGTTGTGTTTGCTATTGTCCAGCCTTCAGGTTTGTCTGTGTTTCCACGGTCATTTTCAAAACTGTAGTTTAAAATAAGGTTTTCTCTTTCATCTTTCTGATCAGAATAAATATGTTTAAACACACCCAGTGAAGCAAGAGGCCTGCCGTCCCATGTGAACATTGCCTGATTATCCACCGCAGAACCACCGTAATATTTTGCATCCTCCTGATACTCCTGTGCTGCCTGTGAAGCCCATCCGGAACCGTGCTTTTCCCATAATTCAAGATTTCCGTAGTAATCCTTTGCAAGAGTTATCCATGCCGGTTCCCAGTAGAAAGCTCCTATGCCTTTTGAACCGGTATCAGCAACAGCCTTAAAAACATCGGATACCAGATCAGCCTGCCCCTGTACGCTTACTGGATATGAAACGTAGTTTCCAAGCTGATCACTGGATGAAATTGTGTTTCCAAAGTGATCTGTATCTTCATATGTATTAGCCCAGGAAGTTTCCGCAACCATTACATACTTTCCGTACTTGTCGGAAACATTTTTCAGCACTGCTGTAAGATTTTCGGGAGTACCGTGCCAGTATGGATAATACGATGTGGCAAATACATCATAGTCAACATTATAAGTTTTCAGGTATCCGGCTAATGTATCCATAAAACCGCTTTTTTCAGGATTGGTAAAGTGCACTGCAACCAGAATATTTTTGTCAAAACTCCTTACTGCCTGTGAACCTGCATTCATAAGTCTGCAGATATTGTCCCACCTTGTTTCGCCACACAAACCGGAAGTTGTTTCATTTCCAATCTGAACCATTCCTATCTTAACTCCGGTAGCTGATATCTTTTTCAGTGAGTCATATGTAAAGGTTTTTATTGCTTCTTCTTTCTGATCAACGGAATAATATTTCCATGCTTTAGGAGCAATCTGTTTACCCGGATCAGCCCAGAAGTCTGAATAATGAAAGTCCACAAGCATCTTAAGTCCATACTTCTTACATCTCTGAGCAATTCTGACGACAGTATCAATATCGTTTGCTCCGCCGCCATAAGTTGCACCGGAGGATGACTTTGGGTCATTCCACACTCTGACACGTATATAGTTTACACCTGATTCTTTTAAAGTAAGAAATATATCCTGAGGATTGCCGCTGGCGTCTTTAAAAACAACTCCGCTGTTCTCAAGCGAAATCACTGATGATATATCGACACCTTTGACCGGTACGCCGTTATTTACAGCCAAACCGGAAAATGTGATATCTCTATAGCTTATATTTTCCTCTGCTGAAACTGAAACCTGCAAAAGACCAGCAGTCATGACTGCAGCCAAAAATGCCGGCATAAACTTTTTAAATCTCATACATATCCCACCTTGTTTTTAAAGTTGTTTTAATAGTCTGTATATATCTTCTTTCTCTGCGAGTCCGTCCGAAAAAGCAGTTGCTCCTCCTGCTGCAGTTCCGAGTTTCAGTGCGTACTCATAATCCCCGTTTTCCAGACCGGCGATAAAACCAGCAACCATAGAGTCCCCGGCGCCAACTGAATTTTTTACTGTTCCGCTGCACACTCCGCATGAATGAATGTTTCCGAATTCATCAATAAGCACAGCGCCCTCACCTGCCATGGAAACGAGTACATTTACTGCACCCATTTCTTTAAGTCTTCCGGCATACTCAACTATTTCATCTCTGCTTTTCAGATTAACGCCGAAAATTTCACCAAGTTCAAAATTATTCGGCTTTATAAGAAATGGTCTGTACTTCAGAACATTAAGGAGAAGGTCCTTTGCCGCGTCGACGACAGTTTTTATTTTCTTTCCGGAAAGACGGGCAAGTATTTTTTCATAAATATCGGATGGAAGTGTATTCGGAACGCTTCCGGCAAGAACAAGCATATCACCATCTTCAAGCTTATCAAGTTTTTCAAACAGCCCGGACACAGCCTTTTCGCTTACTGCGGGCCCCTGACCGTTCAGCTCAGTTTCCTCTCCGGATTTTATCTTAACATTAATTCTGGAAAATCCGTTTTCAAGATGGATAAAATCTGTTTCAACACCTTTTTTCCGCACACCATCCTCAATTGCCCTTCCGGTAAAACCCGCTGTAAAGCCAAGTGCCTTTGATTTAATACCAAGTTCACTTAAAATAACTGACACATTTATACCTTTTCCTCCAAAATATATTTCTTCTGATTCAGAACGGTTTACACATCCGGTCTTCATTTTATCGGTATGCATTACATAGTCCACAGCCGGATTAAAAGTTACAGTATAAATCACTGAAAAACCTCCCTCAAAAATTTTTTACTATAATTTATTTTATCCTTTATTTTCTAAATCGTCAAGAAAAATATTCTGTATCGAACATACGAATATATATTTAAGCTTTGCAGATAATATAGTAAACGAGAAAAATATTTTTCGTTTACTATAATTTCATACAAAGAACATAAAAATTTTTAAAGGAGCATTAATATGGAAAAACTAAAAATATATCAGCCTAAAATCAATGAACACATTTTTTCGGCAAATGCACATCCGGACACCTCAGAATCTGATTCATCAGATATTAAAATATGGTGCGGCGACGGCATGAATAACACTGCAGTTACACCATAGTAAAAAAACAAGAAAACACGAGAAATATTTAGAAATTATACTGAAATATACGTATTTTCATCTTAAACGGGCAAAAACTATGAATTTTTGCCCGTTTTTTATATTGCGGTTCATATGAACTTATGATATAATCAAATCATCACATAAAAGGTTTATGTGATTTTTTAAACAGGTTGTTAGAACGTTTTTAAAGTTTGAATGACTTAATACATATAAAAGGAGTCAATAAAATGATAAAAACCATACCGGGTACCACTCTGGAGTACTCAGAAAAAGTAAAAACAGAAGCCTTCTCCCTTATATCTCCGATTCTGTCGGCGACTGGGGGATTAACGCTTTCACAGCTTTCAAAGCTTACCGGCCTCGGAGGTTCAACTATACAGAACTGGATAAAAAGAGGCTGGGTTGTGAATATTCCAGGAAAAAAATACTATGAGGTTCAGGTGATAAGAATTCTTCTCATAAATATGCTTCGTGGAACGATGCAGCTTGAGAACATTGCAGTTCTGATGAATTATATCAATGGTAAGGTAGAAGACACAAGTGATGATATAATTCCGGATATCGATCTTTACAATATTTTCTGCACTATTATCTGTGAACTGGATGAAAAGAAAATCTATGAATCCGAACCTATTCGTGCAACAATCAAAGAAGTTATTAAACATAATAACAACTACGTAAAAGAACAGGAAAGTATTCTTGAAAACACATTGTTTATCATGACGCTTGCCTATCAGTCATCGCTTATCAAAGCTCAGCTTGAGCAGGAATATGAGAGACTGGATATAAAGAGATATAAAATATAAAGAACAAAAGAGAAAAAACATTACATTATAAGAAAACAAAACGGGAAATTTAACCAGACAAGTATTTATCGTATGTAGAACAGCAGAACCCAGAATAACAACCGGACAAAAGACAGCATTTCAGATATTTTAAGGAGAAAAATTATGAGTCGCGAAGAAAAGTATGTAAACTCAGTACAGGTTTCAAAAAAAGCAGGTAAAATAACAACAGGAATAATCATTGCTGTTGCTGCCGTTATCGTGGCAGCATCGTCAGTTGCAATTGTTCCGGCCGGTCATACAGGCGTTGTACTTACACTTGGAAAGGTGTCAAACAATTCATATCAGGAAGGTTTTCATCTTAAGGCACCATTCTTCCAGCAGATAGAAATTATGTCGAACAAGATTCAGGTATATGAGACAGGTGCTACTGCTGTTTCAAAGGATCTTCAGTCCGTAAGCAGTAACATCGCTGTAAACTATAAAATAAGCAGTGACCAGAGTGCTAAGATTTATCAGACAATCGGACGTGAATATGAAAGCATTATTCTTATGCCGGCAGTTCAGGAAAGCATGAAATCAGTAACAGCAAAGTATACTGCCGAAGAACTTATCACAGAACGTGCAATTGTTGGTGAGGAAATAAAGAACACTCTTGAAAACAAGGTTAATGACTATGGTATCATAATTGAGAAATTCAATATCGTAAACTTCGACTTCTCAACTGAGTTTAATGCAGCTATCGAAGCTAAACAGGTTGCTGAACAGAACCTTATAAAGACAAAAACTGAACAGCAGCAGGCCATTGTAATCGCTGAAGCTGAAGCAAAGAAGAAGACAATCGCTGCCGAAGCTGAAGCAAAGGCTACACTAACTGAAGCTAATGCTCAGGCCGAAGCAAATAATCTTATTAACAACTCACTTACAGAACTCATTATAAAATACGAACAGATTTCCAAGTGGAACGGTGAACTCCCTAAGGTTATGTCAGATGCTGCATCTCTTATTGATGTCGGAATATCTGATACACCTTCAGCTCCTGCTCAGTAAAAGGAAGACTCGATATGTCACAGAAGTGTTATATAACAGGTGCGGGAACTCATTACTACAATGATAATTTCATCCCCGATGATGATGATTTTGTAATAGCTGCAGACGGCGGTTATATTTTCAACAGTTTACATAATATCAGAACCAATCTCGTTATCGGAGACTTTGATTCGCTTGAAGACGGAGATGTTTCTGAGGACATTGAAGTAATAAAGCTTAACCCTGTAAAGGATGAAACTGATATACTCAGTGCTGTTGATGAAGGCATAAAAAAAGGCTTCCGCGAATTTCACATTTTCGGTGGAACAGGCGGAAGAACTGAACATACTTTTGCAAATATTCAGGTTCTGAATTATCTTGCTGTGAAGGATATGCAAGGATTTCTGTACTCCGAGTCAGAAATAATGACAGTTATACGAAACCGCAGCATAACATTTGGTCCGAAAATGACAGGTTATATTTCCGCATTTGCATTTGACTCTGAATGCAGCGGTGTAACAGAAACAGGACTAAAATATGAGATAGATAACTACACAATGAAAAACAGCTTCCCTATCGGCGTAAGCAATGAGTTTACCGGAAAGGAAAGTACAGTGAGCGTAAAGAAAGGATCTCTTCTGGTTATCTATCCGAGGTGAGAAAAATAAAAAAATTACGGGATGTGAAAAAATCATATCCCGCAATTTTTTAATATCCGTTAATATGCAAATCTTTCATTATCTGCGGATAGTTTTTGTATGCAATATCAAGGTCTACCTTCGTCTGACCAACATTCGGATTGTCGATATCAATACCATCCTTTACACCTGTTTCGGAATACTGCCAGATACCGCATGGCATTCCCGGCTTGTCAACTGAATATCCGGCAAACCAGATATCGTATTTTTCAGTAATACGGCTGAATTCAAGATACTTGCCGGAAAAATCAGTGTTAGTGTACAGCATGGAATAAAATCCATTATTCTCAATAGTACCGAGAAATCCAATAAGTGCATCAGTAAGATCTTTTCTGCTGTCTGCAAGCGGATTGTTCTTCAGAGAACGATATTCAAAATCACATACAACCGGAAACTCAAGCTGATACTGTGAAATAACCTCAAGACATGCGTTCGCTTCCGCTATCGCCTCATCATACGTATGAGCATTCGAAAACCAGTATACCCCGCAGTACACACCTGCTTCTTTGGCACCGTTAATATTTGCATAGAAGTTTCTTTCAACTTCAGTTCCCTCTCCTGCCTTTATCATCGCAAACTCAACTCCTGCGGCTTTGAGTCTGTTCCAGTCAATCCGTCCCTGCCATCTTGAAACATCAACACCGTGCATCTCAGTATCCAGGGATTGTATTTCCTGTTCAGCGGTCTGAGGTGACTGCATTACAGGTGGTTCAGTTACTGTCAGCTGAATCGTTGAAGCTTCTTCTGCTGCTTTGCGCTCTGCTTCTTCCTTTGCAACCTTTTCCTCAGCTGCAATCTGCTGCTGTCTTTTTTCCTCTTCTTCAATACGTTTCTTTTCTCTCGCGGACTTTATCAGTTCCACGTCAGTGGAATCGAATACACCGTCGAAATTAATATCGAAACCAGGAACATAGACTCCGGAAACAACAAGTGATGAACCGCCTTCAACGGAGTGATCCTGTATAATCGGAAAAACAGGGGACTTCTCCATGGTATCAGGGGTATTTTGGGGACTAATGGTAGGTCCGGAAACAGCAAGTGCTGAACAGAGAAGTGAAGTGAATATTTTCATACCTGCCATGTATATTTTACTCTCTCCTTATGTATAAAAACCGTCTTCAATGAAAATTAAAACTATTTTTAGTATAACAAATAATTCGAGCGTTGTCAACAATTTTATTGTTGAAATTACACAATAATACACAGGAAATTTCTTCAAGCAGGATTTTCTGTAAACTTACTTTCTGGATTTTTTGAATTCGAGGTAATCTTCGTAAGTGCCGACTCTGTCGATTATTCCGTCAGGGGTTATTTCGATAATACGGTTGGCAACTGTCTGAAGGATTTCGTGGTCGTGAGAGGTGAAGAGGACAACGCCCTTGAATGATTCAAGACCGTTGTTTACGGCTGTAATGCTTTCAAGGTCAAGATGGTTTGTAGGCTGATCCACAACCAGAACATTTGAACCGAAGAGCATCATTCTTGAGAACATGCATCTTACCTTTTCCCCTCCTGAAAGAACATTTACAGGTTTGTATACGTCATCGCCTGAGAAAAGCATACGTCCGAGGAAACCTCTGAGGTATGTGTCCGTCTCATCGTTTACAGAATACTGTCTGATCCAGTCGATAATAGACATACTGCAGCCTTCAAAAAATGAAGAGTTGTCCATCGGGAAGTATGAAGTAGATGTTGAAACACCCCATTTGAAACTTCCTGAATCCGGTGTTTCCTCTTCCATAAGAATTTTGAAAAGCATGGTAACAGCACGTTCATCTTCTGAGATAAACGCAATCTTGTCCTCACGTCCTACAGTAAATCTGACGTTCTTAAGCATCTCGACTCCGTCAGCTGTCTTGCATATATCTTCAACGGAAAGTACTTCCTTGCCCAGTTCTCTGTCAGGTGTAAATCCTATATAAGGATATTTTCTGCTTGATGCCGGCATCTCTTCAACAGTAATTTTTTCAAGAAGCTTTCTTCTTGATGTAGCCTGGCTTGACTTTGACTTGTTGGCAGAGAATCGTTCAATAAATGACTTGAGTTCCTTAATCTTTTCCTCAGCCTTTTTGTTCTGCTGTTTCATCATTCGCTGAATAAGCTGGCTTGATTCATACCAGAATTCGTAGTTACCAACATACATCTTAATCTTTGTATAGTCAATATCAACGATATGTGTACAAACATTGTTAAGAAAATGTCTGTCATGGGATACAACAAGGACTGTACCGAAGTAATCGGCAAGAAATCCTTCAAGCCACTTTACAGCATCAATGTCAAGATGGTTTGTAGGTTCGTCGAGAAGGATGATGTCCGGATTTCCGAAAAGTGCCTGGGCAAGAAGAATCTTTACCTTTTCGTTACCGGTAAGCGTTGACATCTGTGAATAAAGCATGTCCTCAGGAAGATCGAGTCCCTGAATGAGCTTTGATGCATCAGATTCTGCTTCCCATCCGTTCAGCTCAGCAAATTCTGCTTCAAGTTCGGAAGCTCTTATTCCGTCTTCTTCAGAAAAGTCTTCTTTGGCATAAAGTGCATCCTTTTCCTTCATGATACTGTAGAGTTTTTCATTTCCCATAATGATAGTATCAAGGACTGTATATTCTTCGTATGCAAAGTGATCCTGCTTCAGAACAGACATACGTGCATCTTTTTTTACAGACACCTCACCCGTAGTAGGTTCGAGTTCTCCGCTTAGTATTTTAAGAAATGTTGATTTTCCGGCACCGTTCGCACCTATAATACCATAACAGTTGCCGTTTGTAAACTTAAGGTCAACGTTTTTAAAAAGAGTTGAACCGCCAAACTGCAGACTTACATTTGAAACTGTAATCATTTGTAGCTTTCTGCCTCCTGATTTTCATTTATTTTCCGGTGCTGACAAAAGAACACCCAGAATATATTATAACAGTATAATAATATTTTTTCAATTATTTTTCCATATAAATTAACCGTTTAAGAATCATGGTTTTTAGTCATTTAGCAATAGAAAATATTATTCCAGTATTGTAAAATTTCTAAAATTATTATTTGCAACAAATTCTATTGACAATATCCGAATTTTATAGTATAATGAATACAAATAGAAATACTGATTCGGATTTCTATTTTTGCCCGAATTTTTCATTCAACATTTCCAACTCTTTTTTCATCATTATTCTTCGTTTTTCGAAGGAAAGGACACACAGGATTCATCACCTGTGTGTCCTTTTTATTTTCTTCTGTTCTGAATAAGAAGTTCCTCTGCATTTTTCAGCATAAGCTCACTTGGATTTTCTCCGCTCATTATTCTTGCTATCTCCCTTATTCTTCCGTCCATATCAAGGTGCTTTACCATAGTTTCTGTTCGTTCACCGGATGTAGTCTTCTCGATAAGAAGATGATTATCTGCCATAACAGCTATCTGGGAAAGATGTGTTACACACAGAACCTGCCTGTATCCGCTTATCTCCTGAAGCTTGATTCCGATTTTCTGTGCAGCACGTCCGCTTACACCTGTACCTATTTCATCAAATATCAGAGTCGGAATATCGTCCTGATCAGCAATTACAGTTTTCAGAGCAAGCATGATTCTTGAAAGCTCACCACCGGAAGCAATTTTCGATATCGGCTTGGGTGTCTCACCCTTGTTGGCAGATATAAGAAATTCAACACTGTCCATGCCATTCGCTGAAAGCTTTCCTTTATCGTGCTTAACCTCAATTATAACATTCGGCATGTCGAGAAATTTAAGTTCTTCAGTTACGCGTTCAACAAATCTCTCTGCAGTTCTGCTTCTGTATTCAAAAAGCTTTTTAGCTTTTTCAGTTGTTTCTTCAAGAAGCTTTGCCTTCTGCCTCTGAAGTTTTTCAATTTTCTCCGAACTGTTTTCCATATTGTACAGCTCTTCGGCTGCCTCTTCAGCCATAGCAATTATTTCATTCAGTCCCCTGTTGTATTTTTTCTTAAGACCGTTTATAATTTCCCTTCTTGTTGAAATCAGGTTATAGGTTTCATCGTCAATCTCAAGCGACGATGCACAGTGAGAAAGCTCAGATGCTATATCGGAAAGTTCAATATTTATTGACTTTATTCTCTCGAGAAGCGGAATAACCGGAGAATATACATCTGTTATGTTTTCAAGAAGAAACTCCGCATCATTAAGGTCAGAAATTATGCATTCCTCATCATTGCTTATATACGCCCCGGAAGACTGGAGTGCATTGATTATATCCGTACTGTTCTTGAGCATGGTGTATTCTTCCTCAAGCTGAATATCCTCGTCCTCTTCAAGTTCAAGCGGTTTGATTTCATCAACTAATGCCTGAAGATAAATCATTCTTTCTGATTCAGAAAGCTGCTCCTTCTTCATAGCTGAAAGCTTTCTTGCACACTGCTGAAGTTCTCTGAAGTATTTTCTGTAGTCCTCAAGGAAACTGCAGTCTCCTCCGAAACTGTCAAGGACTTCAGTATGGCGTTCCGGAGCCATGAGTATCTGATTATCATGCTGACCGTGAATATTTATCAGCATCTCTCCAAGTTCCTTCAGAACAGATACTGTAGCTGCACGGTTATTTATTCTGGCAATACTGCCTCCGTCTGCATTTATTTCTCTTGTTACAGTTATCTCATCATCAGAATATTTTATTCCAAGTTCATCAAGCTTGTTTTGAACATTTTTCGAGAGATTGGTGAAAAGTGCAGTAACCACTGCCTTGTCACTTCCGGTACGGACTATATCCCTGGTTATTCGCTGTCCGAGAACAGCATTTATCCCGTTTATCAGGATTGATTTACCGGCACCTGTTTCACCTGTAAATGCATTTAAATTTTTGTCAAGAGTAATCACTGCATTTTTTATTACTGCAAGATTTTCAATATATAATTCCCTTAGCATAATGTTTCCTCTTTTCCATGTTTTATCCCATTTCTCTTTATCATCTGTCTAACGAGTCATTTTTTTTATATTCTGCATCAGTTCTCTCGCTTTTTCTTCATTTTTCAGAAGAATAAATATCGTGTCATCTCCGGCAATAGTCCCCAGTATCTGAGGATAATCCATTGTATCAATCATCGCACAGGCCGCCTGTGCCATACCTGTATGACATTTTATTACAACTATATTCATTGCATAATCAACACTGATTATTGTCTGGAGCAGCAGGTTTGAAAATACATCTTCTTCATCTTCAGGCTGGACGTATTTGTATCTGCCATTGCCTGCAGATGTTTTAACAAGCTTCAGTTTCTGAATATCACGTGAGACCGTTGCCTGAGCAACTGAAAACCCTTCGGCAGCAAGTGCCTGTGAAAGTTCATCCTGTGTCTCTATCTCATTTGCAGATATTATCTCAAGAATTTTTTTCTGTCTTTCATTTTTCATTTAAATTCCCTTCAGTGACCTCATAAGCTTTTTGTTCAGAGAGTCATAGAATGTCCCTGCTCTTATATCAATAAGCTTTATCTTTTCGGCAGACTTTCTGATAATCAGTCTGCTTTCTCTTTTTATTTTTACAGGTTCGTTTCCGTCAACTGAAAATCCCACTTCAACATCTTCAGATGAATGATGAACAACTGATATAACACTTCCTGCATTGAATATCATAGGGCGGACAAAAAGGGAATGCGGACAGATCAGATTCATCTCAAGGCATTCGAGTTCAGGCTCAATAATCGGTCCCCCTGCGGAAAGTGCATATGCAGTTGAACCGGTAGGAGTGCTGAGTACCACCCCGTCAGCAAGATAGTTGCCGATAAGATTTTCCCCTGCATAAACATCAAATTCCATTATCTTGGAATATCGGCTTGAAACAACGATATCATTCATAGCACGATATACTTTTTTTCCTTCTTCAGTTTCGTATTCGGCTGCAAGAATCATTCTCTCTGACACCCGGTATTCTCCTGTATAGAGCTGCTCAAGTGCATCAAGACTGTCTTTTTCAACAGACGCCATAAATCCGAGCCTTCCTGTATTTATTCCAAGAAGTTTTGTCCCGGTTCCCATCATAGCAGCTGCACACTTCAGAATTGTTCCGTCTCCGCCGATAGCTATCGCAAAATCAGCCCCTTCTGCTAAAGTTCTGAAATCGCCATATGAAATATTTTTAAGTTCAGAAAAAACTTCGGCATATTTATAATCCATAAATATTTCTGTACCAGGTCTGTCAAGCATACTGCATACCTCAACAGTACAGCTGAAAGCGTCTTTTTTCTTAAGATTTGGAAATATAACTATCTTCATTTTACTTTTTCCCTAAAGCTTCAATTATCAGTTCATCTATGTTGTAAGATACTGTATCCGAATCTTCATATTTGTGTTTCAGATACATCAGATATTCGGAATTTCCGCTTCCTCCCCTGACAGGAGAAACACAGATTCCCAATACACTGAAACCGCAGTTATCCGCAAAGACAAGCAATTCCGAAAGAATCTGTCTGTGAACCTTTGGCTCCTTCACAATACCGTTTTTGGATAATCCGGACTTTCCGGCTTCAAACTGAGGCTTCACAAGCACTACTGAACTTCCGCCTTCTTTCAGAAGTTCCTTTATCTTAGGCAGCACAAGTTTAAGTGAAATAAAGGATACATCGGTAGAAATAAATTCAATCTCACTGCTGAAATCAGAAGCAGAAGTTTCCCTTATATTTGTCTTTTCCATATTGACTACACGGCTGTCAGAAATAAGCTTTTCATCAAGCTGACTGTGGCCTACATCAAGTGCAAATACAAGTGAGGCCCCGTTCTGAAGCATACAGTCAGTAAAACCGCCCGTTGAGGCGCCTATGTCAAGGCAGACTTTTCCGTTCAGATCAATATTAAAATACTCTATTGCCTTTTCAAGTTTAAGACCGCCGCGTCCGACATATCTGTGTACATCCCCTGTAACTGAAATATCACTGTCCCCGGAAACTGTATATGCAGGCTTTCTGCAAACTCTGCCGTCAACAGTTACATTTCCGTTTTTTATAAGCTGCTTTGCACGTTCTCTGCTTTTACAGAGACCTCTTTCAAAAATTTCGGTATCAAGTCTTGATTCTGCCATATATTATTCTCCGGACAACTCTTTTTTTACCTTCTCTGTAATGGACTCCATATCCAGTCCGTACTTTTTCATCTGACTGTTTACTGAAGCCTGCTTTACAAATCCTTCAACAGCGGTAATGCTGTATTTTCCCCTGAAGCCTTCAGATACAACTGAAGTCAGAAGGTGTTCTCCGATACCACCGTTCTTCATTCCTTCTTCAAAGAAGAAAATATTTTCATATCCGGCTGCACGTTTAACCATCTCATCACTGAAAGGGTAAATTTTGTTTAGTTTAAGTATATCACAGTTTATATTATATTCATTTTCAAGTTCTGTTCCGGCTTTTCTCGTATTTTCAGCAGCACGACCGTAACTTACAAGAAGAACATTCGCTCCCTCTCTCGTTTCAAATGTATAATCTCCGAAAACTTTTCTTTCCGGTTCACCTGCACTGCTGTCCTTTCCGCGCGGATATCTTAAACATACTATACCGTCATAATCATTAATCGCCTGATTAAGATCATACTTCAGTTCATCATATCCCGAGGGCGATAAGATTGTTATACCCGGAACAGAAGTCAGCATAGGCACATCAAACAGTCCCTGATGAGTTTCACCGTCCTCGCCGACAAATCCGGCACGGTCTATCCCGATAACCATATGATTGCCGGAAAGTGCAGCATCATGAAACACCTGGTCATATGCTCTCTGAAGAAATGATGAATAGACAGCAAACACCGGAATATATCCCATACTCGCAAGTCCTGCACAGTAAGTTACAGCATGCTGCTCTGCTATCCCGACATCGAAAAATCTTTCCTTAAACTTTTCTGCAAAAAACTGAAGACCAGTTCCGTACTTCATTGCTGCAGTTACAGCACAGATCTTTTCGTTCTTTTCTGCAAGTTCAGTAAGTTCCCTGCCGAATTCTGATGAAAATGAATCGGAACTGCTGACTTCAGGATTTCCTGTTGCAATATCAAAACGTGATATTCCATGGTATTCGCCCGGATTTCTTTCAGCAGGTGAATATCCCTTTCCCTTTACAGTGTTTACATGTACAAGTACCGGTTTATGCATTGACTGGGCAAGTTTAAGTACATTTTCAAGTTCTTCTATATCGTGACCGTCAACAGGACCAAGGTATTCAAACCCTAAGTCCTCAAACATGGTGTTTCCCTTAAGTACAACGCCTTTTATTGCTGTTTTTGAAGCACTGAGAACCTTGCTTATCGGAGAACCTACCACGGGCGTTTTCTTAAGTACATGATCAACAGCATTTTTCGTGTTCATGTATCCTTCCTTGTTTCTGATACTTGAAAGATACTTGGCAAAAGCACCGACATTTCTGGATATTGACATATCGTTATGATTAAGAATAACAATAAGATTAGTATGGCTCTTTCCGGCATTATTCAGTCCCTCATACGCAAGACCGCCTGTAAATGCACCGTCGCCGATAACTGCGACTGCATGATTGTTTTTATTATCAAGCTTCATGGCCTCAGCAATACCGCAGGCAACTGAAACTGAAGTGCTGCTGTGTCCGCTGACAAATGAATCGTGTTCAGATTCATTAGGTTTAGGAAAACCTGATATTCCGTTTTCCTGTCTCAGTGTTGAAAAACGGTCAAGACGGCCTGTTAAAATTTTATGAGTATATGTCTGATGCCCAACATCCCATACAATTTTATCTTCCGGTGAATTGAATACCCTGTGAATTGCAAGTGTAAGTTCAACAACACCAAGGTTGGAAGCAAGATGCCCTCCTGTACGTGAAACTGTTCTTACCAGTATACCCCTTATTTCCTTGCAGAGAGTCCGGCATTCATCGAATGAAAGATTCTTCAGATCTCCCGGAAGATTCATTTCCATAAGTTTTATATCGTTCATTTTTTATACAGCCCTTTATTTTACTGGAAGAAGAAACGCAACTGCAGCTCCTACAACTATACCACCGAGTACTTCAAGTGGCGTATGTCCGAGGAATTCATTCAGTTCCTTAATTGCTTCTTTTCCCGTAGTGCCTTCCTTTATTCTGAAATTAAAAAGTCTATTTATTGTGTTAAGTTCCCTTGCATGAAGACCGGCCGCACGCCTGACATTCATTGCATCGTAAATTACTATCACTGCAACTATAACCGAAAGTCCGAACACTGATGATTTTAGTCCCTCAGTTCTTCCGACAGCAATCACAGATGCAACAACAGTAGCAGTATGCGAGCTTGGCATTCCTCCGGAGCCGACAAGCCTTTCCAGAGCTACTTTTTCATTTTTTACTGCATGCAGAACTGTTTTTATTATCTGTGCAGAAAGCCATGCAAGTACACCGCTCACTATTACATTATTAAACATATATAATTCAAACTTCCTTTCAGGTTCTGATAATCAGACCTTGACCAGAAAAATTAACCTTTCTATTTTCTTCTGTCAAGAAGCTCAGCAGTTAATGCCTTAAGAAATTCACTGTCCGGAAATGAATCAAGTATTCCGAGTGCTTCACGGGTCAGTGAATCGGCCTCCTGTTTTGCCTTTTCAATACCCATAACAGTTACGAAAGTTGTTTTATTGTTTTCCGCGTCACTTCCCACCGGCTTGCCAAGTTCTTCTTCTGTTGATACAACATCAAGTATGTCGTCAATAATCTGAAAAGCAAGTCCAAGCTTTGAAGCGTAGCTGTCTGCAAGTCTGATTTTTTCATCATCCGCACCTGCAGCTATGCATCCCATGCGACACGCTGTCCTTATAAGCTGACCTGTTTTCAGGGAGTACATATATCTGAGATTATTCTCGTCAACATCATCTCTTTTTTCATTCTCAATATCGATAATCTGACCGCCTATCATACCCTCTCCGGCTGTTGCTGAAGCAAGGTCAGATATCAGTCTGACCTTTATGCCGCTGTCAAGAACAGGATCATCAGCTATAATCTGAAAAGGAAGAACCGCGAGTGCATCACCGGCAAGAATTGCTGTGGCTTCAGAAAAAGCTTTGTGGCATGAAGGACGACCGCGTCTGAAATCATCATCATCCATAGCCGGAAGGTCATCATGGATAAGAGAGAATGTATGTATCATTTCTATTGCAGCAGCAGGAGCCGCTGACATCTCCGGAGTCCCGCCGCAGAGTCTGCAGAATTCTGTAACAAGTACAGGTCTGATTCGTTTTCCGCCTGCCTCAAGAGAATATCTCATAGCTTCTGTAAGCTTTTGCTGTGATTCATTGCCTGATTTGTCTTCTGTATATCTTCTTAAATTATTTTCAATGTCTGAAATATATCCGGACATAAGCTCTTTATACTTCTGTTCCATTATTCTCACCAACCATTGTTATTTTTAATTTTGCTTCTTCAATCTCTTTACGGCAGTTCAGCGAAAGCTTCATTCCTTCACCGTAAAGCTCAACTGCCTTGTCAAGAGAAATCTTTCCGCCCTCAAGTGCTGTTACTATCTGCTCAAGTTTTTCAAGTTTATTTTCAATAGTCATTTTACTTTAACTCCGTATCTGTTACTGAGGCATATGCAGAACCGTCGGAAAAATCAATTCTGACACAATCACCTTTTTTAATCTGAGAAATGTTCATCACGATTTCTTTTTCATTGTTATACACTACCGAATACCCGCGTTTCAGAACCTCAAGAGGATTAAGGTTTTCAAGACGGATAATTTTTTCTGAAAGTTCAGATTCTTTCCTTTCAAGAATACGCCTGAAGGAAAACTCAAGCCGCCTGGTCATCAGTTCAAGTTCTGAAGTATTTTTCATAAGCATCATCTCGGGTGAAACCTTATGAAGACGTGCTGAAAGTTCGGATGCCTTTTTTTCAAGTTTTCCTGTGAGAATCTCAAATGAATTATTAAGTCTTGCCTGATATGCATCTGTCATCTTTAATATGTCACTTATGTCCGGAGCAGCCAGTTCTGCGGCTGCTGATGGTGTAGGCGCACGAAAGTCTGCAGTAAAATCGGCTATTGTAAAATCCGTCTCATGTCCTACAGCACTGATTACCGGCGTGTTTAAATGATATATATAATAAGCAAGCTGCCTGTCGTTAAATGCCGCAAGATCCTCACTGGAACCTCCGCCACGTCCGATAATTATTACGTCACAGTCATCACAGTCTGCTATGCTCAGCGATCTGCAAAGAGAAGCCGGTGCATCCTCTCCCTGTACAAGTGAAGGATAAACACGAAGTTCTCCAACCGGGTATCTTCTTGACAGAATATTTATTATATCCTGAAGTGCAGCACCCTTGTCAGAAGTTACAACTCCGATTCTTTTCGGATATTCAGGCAGTGGCTTTTTATGAGCCTGATCAAAAAGACCTTCCTGCTCCAGTTCCTTTTTCAGTTTTTCAAAATCAGCCTGAAGCTTTCCCTGTCCTTCCGGAATCATATCACTTACATAGAGCTGATATACGCCGTCTCTCTCAAAAACTGATACTGAACCCATTGCAATTACACTCTGACCGTTTTCAGGTATAAATTTCAGATTCTGAGCGTTGCTTTTAAACATGACAGCCTTTATGAGACTGTCATTGTCCTTTATTGTAAAATAAAGGTGACCGGCATTTTTAAAGTTCGAAATCTCGCCTTTCAGAAAAATACCTCTGAGCTTCTGGTCTTCCTTAAGCTTATAGGAAATATATCTGTTCAGCTGAGATACTGTCAGTATATTCAAAATTATTATTCTCCTGATTTAAGTTTTGCATACAAAGCAAGTCCGGCTGCATTGTCGCATGAAAACGCCGGCTCCGCAAAATATGCATCAAAATCTTTTTCGAGCCTGCATCGGATTATGCTGTCAGACATAACACCGCCTGCATAAACAACAGGCATTTTTCCATATTCATCAAGTGCTGCAGCAGTCATTGCTCTGACAGTTTCATATACATACATAAGACAGAACATTGCTATGTCCTCTGCGGGTTCACCGTCCGAGAGCATTTTTCTGCACTTGTTTTCAAGTCCTGAAAGCGAGCAGTCTTTTCCGCGGATTACCGGCTTTATTCTGAATTTTCTTTCACTTTTCAAAGCAAGCTTTTCAAGGGCTGCACCGCACGGGAAATCAAGACCGAGCATAAGTCCGACGCGATCCACAGCCTGTCCGGCCTTCAGATCCAGCGAACTTCCGGTCTGTAAAATATTTATTATATTCTCACTGTCAGGGCTGCACAAAAGACAGTCCGTTGTTCCGCCGCTTACATGAAAGGCAATAAATTCACGGTTTACAAATTCAGTTTTTTCAGCTGAAAAAAGTGCTGCTAAAATGTGTCCCGCCTGATGTGAAGTCTTATATACCGGTGTTCCTGTTAAAGCGGCAACAGCTCTAGCCAGTCCTTCGCCGCAAAGAAAACAGGGCATATACGAACCTTCGGCAAGTCTCGGCTTTACAGAAACCCCTATCCCGTCAAGTTTAACCTCAGATGTGAGCATCTCAACAAGTTCCGGAAGCTGTCTTGTATGGTGAAAAACTGCGTCACTCTGTCTGAGTCCGAGATTTCCGGGAGCAACCGGAAGAAGCTTTTTCTGCTGTTTCATCTGACCGGTAATACTGTCAAAAAGAGCTACCGATGTTGTATAATTGCTTGTATCTATCCCAAGATAAAAAGACATTATTTTTCTCCGTCAGAAACGGATCTTGAATATGCACCAAGTATTCCGTTTACAAATGATATATCTTCCTTATATGAATAATTCTGTGCAATAAGAACTGCTTCATGAACAGCTGCATTAAGCGGAATCTGGTCATTGTAAAGAATTTCATAAAAAGCTATTCTTAGTATTGCTATATTTATCTTTGCAATTCGTGAAAAAATTCTTTTCTTACTGTACTGAGATATCATAGCATCGAGTTCTTCAGATTTGCTGAGAATATCAGTTACCATCTGCTTTACATCGTCATTTACCGGAATCTCGTCTATCCCCTCAGCCATCTCAAAAAGTTCTTCGACAGGATCGTCTCTGAGAAGTGATTCGTATATAATTTTAAAAGCACTGTCCCTGATATCTCTTCTTGTCATTTTTTCTGCCATCTTTAAAAACTCCTTTTATTTCTTTTCAAAACTAATTCCTGATACGTTTACATTAACCTTTGATACTGTTATTCCTGTAACTGACTGGACTTCAGACTTAACAGCATTCTGAATTTTTTCACATGCCCTGACGGCACTGACTCCGTTTTTCAGTACAACATCAGCAAATATTTCTATAACATCACCGGTGGCTCTGACTCTTACAGGATTTTTCTTCTGGAAGAAACCATAGTCAGAACGGATTTTTTCAACTCCTCTGACCTCGCTTACAGCAGCTGATGCTATGGAAATAATGACATCCTCAGCGATGTGAACCGCACCTTTTTTTTCTCCGGACATACCTACCCCTCCGTATCTGTAGTGAATGTAAAAAATATGGTCATACTCCATTGAAATCAACGGAGTATGACCACAGAAATCTCCTATGAAATCAATCCTCTATATTATAACATTTTTTTTGAATTCTTACAACTACTTTACTTCGAAAATTCTTATATTTTGAGCAGAAACCTTTGACTCACTCAGAACGATGTCCTTTATCGAGGCAGCTTTCGCTGTATCAAGGCCGTCAGACTGCACTACAACCCTCGCATCATTTTCGTCAAGATACACAATGCAGTCCTTGTATCCCTGAGCTTTTATAAGAGATTCCATCTTGTTTTCAAGCTCAGTCATATGGGATAGTTCAACAGCCGCCAGAGCATTTACAACGGCTTCATTTTCACTGATATCGCCGCCGCCCATTACGGTCTGCAGAGTCTGAACTGCTTCATCTCTGCTTGTGGTTTTGTCAATTCTTGCCTGTGCAAAATAATCCTCAGCACTGACCTTGCTAAGATCCATCAGGTCGCTTTCACCCGCATTTACAAACTGTGTTTCCCCGTATTCATCCCCCTCTGAAATATTCTCTGCCATTTTCAGCTCAGAATTATCAGCAATTACATAGTTTACATAAACTGCTATTCCGAGTATCATGGTCATGCAGGCCATCACTATCTGCTTTTTTCCGATAATAAAAACTGGTTTTTTCATCTGCTTATCCTCCCGGATTTCATTTTTTTTCAGTTGAAGCAACAAATATCCTGTTTGAAGGCACATTAAGTACAACAGATACCGCTTCGTATATCTGCTCCCTTACAGAGGAGCTGTTCCCTCCGTCACAGACAACAACCACTCCGGTCACATCAGGATTTTCCACCTTTTTTACAAGTGCTTTTTTATCACCGTCTTTCTGTTCAAATATATAACTGTTCTCGTTCTGGCTGCTGTTTCTTTCGGAATCACTTGATATGCTTTCCTTGTTTTCCTGCGCATAAATGTATTCTTCCGTTCCGGCAACAGTGAGCATCACGCTGACATTACCTACCCCGTCTATCTCAGCGAGAATTTTCTCAACCTTCCTTTCGAGATTTTCTGCATATTCTGATACCTGATATTTTTCATCCGCATTTTCTTCCTTAACGCTTTTTTTATCAGGGAGAAACCCGGGCAGAAGTACCAGCATCATTCCGATAACTCCAAGCAAAATGAGTTTCTTCAGATCTTTTATTCCTTTCGCCTTTCTTTTTACTTTTTCGTACAGATCCTTTAAATTCTTCTCCATTATTTTGCACCTCTGTTTAAGGAATGATATATGCCTTTCTAAATTACTATGCAGGGAGTACGGGTTTTAGTATAAAAATACTTATTATTTGTACGTCGTAATAAGTATGTTTATTGACAACCTGTAAAAATAATAATATAATTATAGTAAACGTAAAAAGATTTTTTCGTTTACTATAATTTACTGAAACAAACAGGAGAAATTATTTTATGAAAAAATTCAACACAACAGGATTATGCATACCGTCAAGGCATTATATGGTTGATATAAAAAACAGAGTGCATCAGATAATTTCTCTGATTGATGAAGGAGAATATTTCACAATCAACCGTCCGAGGCAATACGGAAAAACAACAGTAATGAACGAAATACGAAAAGCAATATCAGATACTTACTATGTAATAGATTTAAGTTTTGAAGGTAAAGGTGACACTTATTTTTCAAGTGAAAAAAATTTCTGCAGTGGTTTTTATTCTGATATATGCAGATTATTATCTGTATCAGGTACTTCTGCGGAAACATTTGATATACTCAGCGAAAGGATAACTGAAATCTGCAAAACCAGCGACAAGCCTGTAGTTTTACTGATTGACGAAGTGGATAAAAGCAGTGACAATCAGATTTTTCTGCATTTTCTTGGAATGCTTCGAAGTAAGTATATTGACAGTATGAAAGAACTTGATTTTACATTTAAAAGTGTAATACTTGCTGGTGTATATGATATAAAAAACCTTAAATTAAAACTAAGACCTGATGACGAAAAGAAGCGCAACAGTCCATGGAATATAGCAGCGGATTTTGATATTGATATGAGTTTTAATTCTGAAGATATAGCCACAATGCTTACTGAATTTGAAAGCGACAGTCAGACCGGCATGAATATAAACGAAGTTTCACAGGAAATCTTTGAAAACACCGGCGGCTATCCCTTCCTTGTCAGCCGGTTATGCCAGATAATACAGAAAAATCATTTTTCATGGGACAGACAGGGTGTGCAGCAGGCTGTTAAAACTATACTTGGCGAACAAAATACTCTTTTTGATGATATCTACAAGAATATAAAAAATCATTCTGATTTTTCAAAACTCGTGGAAAATATAATTATCAATGGTGAAGAAGTACCGTTTACTTATTATGACGATGCAATACAACTGGGGGTTACATTCGGAATACTCTGCAATTCTCAGAACATGGTAAAAGTATCGAACAGAATATTTGAAACGCTGCTTTACAACATCTATATCAGTCAGAACCGCAGATCTGAACTAAGCTGTGAACGCAGCCAGTTCATAAACAACGGAAAACTTGACATGGAACGCGTACTGATGAAATTTCAGGAATTAATGGAATGTGAATATCGTTCCGGGGACGGAAGTTTTATTGAAAGACAGGGACGATTGCTTTTCCTCTGCTTTCTGAAACCGATAATAAACGGTACAGGATCGTATTTTGTCGAACCGGAAACCCGCAGCAATACACGCATGGATATCGTAGTCGCCTACGGCGGAGAAGAACATATAATTGAGCTGAAAATCTGGCACGGTGAAAGAAAACACAAAGATGCTTATAATCAGCTGACCGGATACATGAACAACAGAGGGCAAAGAAAAGGATACCTGGTTTCTTTTTCATTCAACAAAGATAAGGAATATACAGCAGGCTGGGTTGATTTTGACGGTAAGGGCAGTATATTTGATGTAATAGTGTGAATTCTGTTATCACAGCAAACCTGATATAAAATAAAAAGGATACGTAATTTCGCTAATCGTTACGTATCCTTTTTGTGTATTATCATCTCACTGCTCTTCCCTTACAGCAAGATCATTTCTTTTTGAATTGAGAATAATAACCGATCTCGGCTTAATGACGATATTTGAGTCATATCTCTCGGTAAGCTGGTTGTAATCCGTTCCTTCCTCGTGGTCGAACCATGTGTCCATCGCTACATTCCATGAAAAATTCTGCGGAAGGTCAGGCAAACGCATGGTCTGGTTTTCCCAGAAAGTATTTATAAGAATAAGGACCATATCATCGTCAGTATCATCTGTTGTACGGCCTGAATACATTACGCCGACAAGTCTGGTATCATGGCTGAAATTTTCATTCCACGCACTTCCGTTGTGTACGCTTATATCCGGATATCCGCACAGTGCCTGATTGGTTTTTCTTCTGATTACGTTATGAGACATTCTGAAATGTATCATAAATCTGCAGAATTCGAACATATCGCTGTACTTTTCAAGCCTGCTCCAGTCAAGCCATGAGGTGATATTGTCCTGACAGTACGCATTGTTGTTTCCGAACTGAGTATTGCAGAATTCATCACCGGCAAGGAACATTGCGGCACCACGGCTGCACATGAGTACGGCAAAGGCATTTTTTCTCAGACGCTTTCTGAGCGAAAGAACTGTAGGATCATCGGTTTCGCCTTCTATTCCGCAGTTCCAGCTGTTGTTTCCGTTGTCACCGTCTGTATTGTTCCAACCGTTTTTCTCATTGTGTTTTTCATTATATGCATAAAGATCATAAAGTGTAAATCCGTCATGACATGTTATGAAGTTTACAGAAGCATTGTTTCCTCTCCTGTCAGGATTATAAAGATCCTGGGAGCCGGTAATTCTTATGACAGCATTTCTTGCCATTCCGCCGTCGCCCTTGAGGAAGCAGCGAATATCATCACGGTATTTTCCGTTCCACTCTGCCCATCTCTTGTATGAAGGGAAACTTCCAACCTGATAGAGACCACCTGCATCCCATGCCTCAGCAATCAGTTTTACCTTTCCAAGGATAGGATCAAATGCAAGAGCCTCGAGGATAGGCGGATTCTTCATAGGTGAACCGTCTTCATTTCTTCCCATAATCGCTGCAAGGTCAAATCTGAATCCGTCAATTCTGTAGTCAATTACCCAGTGCCTGAGACAGTCAAGAATAAACTGATGCACAATCGGATGATTGCAGTTAAGTGAATTTCCGCAGCCGCTGAAATTATAATAGTGTCCTTCCGGAGTAAGCAGGTAGTAGATATTATTGTCTATCCCCTTAAATGAAAATACCGGACCTCTCTCATCTCCCTCAGCAGTATGATTGAAAACAACGTCGAGTATTACCTCTATTCCGTTTTCATGGAGTTCCTTTATTAATGTTTTAAGCTCACGTCCTTCATGGTTATGCTCCCTTTCTGAAGTATAACCTGTATTTGGAGCGAAAAATCCCACAGTATTGTATCCCCAGTAATTGTAAAGGGTTGTTCCGTCAACAACACGGACATCCTCCATCTCATCGAATTCAAAGATAGGCATAAGTTCAACTGCATTGACACCCAGCTTTTTGAGATAAGGAATTTTATCCTTTATACCGGCAAATGTTCCTCTCCTGTAATCCTGAACACCTGAGGAGGTGTCATAGGTAAAACCGCGCACATGGAGTTCATATATGATAAGGTCGCGGAAACGGAGATGAGGCTGTTCCGAATCTCCCCAGTCAAATGTATCATCAACAACACGGGCACGGTAGACATTTCTCTTCTGCTTTGTCTTTATACCCCAGTCAGCCTGACCGGTAACCGCTCTTGCATACGGGTCAAGAAGATACGCATCCTTGTTGAAAATAAGTCCCTTTGCTTTATCGTAGGGACCATCCATTCTGTAAGCATACTCAAACTCAGTGATGTCAATATCAAAAACAATCATTGAGAAAGTATTTCCTACACGGTATGACTCCGGAAATTTCAGAACGGCATAAGGTTCGGTTTCGTGTCTCCTGAAAAGCAAAAGCTCACATGATGTGGCGCTGTAGGAATGTATTGTAAAATTCACTCCGTTCTGAATAGCTGTTGCACCATTTATCAGATAAAAACCCGGACGCACTTTAAACCCGCTTATCTCGTGAATCGGTGGTAATGGCTTTTTTTCATTCGCTAATAAATACTTCAAAATATAAACCCCTTTTTCTTGAATTACTGATATATTATTCCTCTGACAGATACATTATTCCTGTAAAAGGCGGAAGGTGAACTGTAATTTTCGAATAATTCTCCTTCTGGCTGTAGATTATAGAAATTCGTTCCTCTCCTCTGCGTGTTGAACCGCTGTAATAATCATAGTCACTGCTTATAAGTTCAGTTATTTTTCTGTTTCCTGCTGCATCAAATGAATAGTCAGAATAGTCATTGTCAGAGAAATTAAATGCAGAAATAATCTTTTTATTTCCCATTCCTGTTTCAAAAATATAAACCGATTTTTCACGGGCATGTGATTCAAGCCATCTGAAATTATTGTCATTAAATTCGTCTATGTGAAGAGCCGGGTATCCGGTATAGATTTTGTTCAGGTCAGTGAAATATCTGCGGAAACTGTCATGAACCGGATATTTAAGAATATCCCAGTCCTGCTCACGTTTCTCATCCCATTCGCGAAACTGAGCAATTTCGTTGCCCATAAAGTTAAGCTTCTTGCCCGGATGGGCAAACATGTACATGTACAAAGCTCTGAGCTGAGGGAACTTTTTATCATAGTCTCCCCACATTTTCTGGGCAATAGTTGCCTTTCCGTGAACAACTTCATCATGGGAAAATGAAAGTATAAAATGCTCACTGAAAAAATACTCCATTGAAAAAATAAGCTGGTAGTAATGATCCGGTCTGTAAGCCGGAGGAACCTTGAAATACTCAAGAGTATCATTCATCCAGCCAAGATCCCACTTGTAGTCAAATCCCAGACCGCCGTATTCGGTAGATGCTGTAACTTTAATAAATGACGTGCTGTCTTCTGCAATAAGCATGGCTGTAGGATGAAGATCATGAAGACCAGCATTCATCTTTGACATGAATGAAACTGCGTTCTCATTTACACCTCTGTTCGGATCTCCGCTCCAGTAGATTGCACGGCTGATAGCATCCATGCGTATTCCGTCAAAGTGATATTCCTTAAGCCAGTAATTGGCACATGACTGAAGAAAACATGCAACCTCTCTTCTTGAATGATTGAAGTTGAGTGTTCCCCACTCACTGTTTCCGACATCATTATTCGGCAGACTGTAAAGATATGAACCGTCATAATAATTGAGTCCGTAACCGTCAATTGCAAAGTGAACCGGAACAAAATCCATAATTACGCCTATGCCATTCATATGACATTTGTCAACAAGTTCCATAAGCTCTTTTGCTTTTCCGTATCTTGATGTAGGACTGTAGAATCCTGTGTTCTGGTATCCCCATGATTCGTCAGCCGGATGCTCTGAAAGAGGCATAAACTCGATATGTGTAAATCCGCTTTCCTTAACATATGAAATCAGCCTGTCCGCTATTTCGGAATAGCTGTACCATCCGTTTTCATCATCCGGATTTGTGTGCCATGAGCCAAGATGAACCTCATAAATACTCATAGGAGAATTAAAGTTTCTTGTTCTTTTTTCAAGCCAGCTGCTGTCATGCCACTGAAATCCGCTAAGGTCAGTGACAACCGAAGCATTTGCCGGACGAAGTTCCATACCGAATCCATACGGATCGCAGTGATCGACAACATTTCCGTCACTGTATGTTATCTGAAATTTGTACAGGCTGCCGAACTTCGCCTTATCAGAAACAAATGTAAATACACCGCTCCGGCCTTCCTGTGTCATCATCTCGCCCTGCCATCCGTTAAAATCACCGATAACGGAAATCTTTCCTGCATTCGGTGCATATGTTCTGAAAACAATCCTTCCGTTTTCCATATGTGCCCCGAAAAATTCATAGGCGTCAAATGCCTTTCCGTCATAAAAATCCTGCAATATCATAAACAAACACCTCGTTTTTTACCAGCCTTCTTCAGCGTTTTCAGCATTTCCAGGCTGAGTTTCTTCCTGATTCTGCGCCTCATCAGATTCTTCCTGTCCGGGTTCATCAGATGCCGCCTCTTCCTGAACCGGTTCTTCAGAAACAAAATCATCCACCGGAACATTTTCCTGAATAGGATTAAACATATACAGATATGAATCATCATAATCATCAGAAAGTTCATCAATTCTGAGAGTAACGATAAATCCGTCGGAATTGTTTCCGGATATAGAATATCTGTCCTTGTCTCCGTAAGCTTCAAATGTAATAGGAATTTCCGTTTTTCCTGATTCCATATCTGCCGGAACATAATAAATCATATAAAATTCATCATCGCTGTATTTGTACTCAAGTGGTCTGTCAAATGTAAAATCCTTAAGAAATCCTACATATTCCTCATACGCCACTCCCATCTGCCTTATAAGGGAAGCATGTACAGGACCGACGTATCTGAAGTGCCATGATTCTGCCATATATCCTGTTATATGCTTGTTCTGCTCCGTATACCTGAGTATCATCCCGTACTTATGGGCATTGTCATAAATCCATGTATAGTCTTCTTCATTCTTAAGTGCCGGATAAGAATATCCGTCATCTATCGCAAAGTCCATTGCGTATCCTGTATGATGTTCACTGTTTCCCGGAGGTGCTACAAGCTCCGACTCTGAAAGTCCTGTTGTTTCAAGGTCATTTTCATACATTATCTGCTGTTCGCTGTATGAGCGGTATCCGCTGTTTGCAAGAACATCAGTAATTCCTGTAGCGGCCTTAAAATCATCAAGCATTGAATTCATAGCAAGAATCATATTTTTATCAAGTCTCATATCAACGGTATTTACCTTGTATGAATCACTTTTCATCGAATAAATATTTGCAAGATCAGGGTTGCTGCCTTCCTTGTAGGCATATTTTCTGTTTACAAGAATAAGACTTCCCCGGTGTATATCTTCTGAACTGCATTCCACAAACACAGGCGGAATATACGGTTCTTCAGTAATTGCCTCAGTTACTGAAGCCTCTTCAGTTTCTGAAACTTCATTTGTTCTGTTATTTTTTGGAGTTATATTATTTTTAACAGCTAACAGCACTCCGGCTGCAATAAGAAGGAGCATTGACGCAGCTGATATAATCACTTTTGCTTTCATTTTTTATTATCATCCTTTTTTAAAAAATACACATTGTAATTATACCATAAAACTCGCTTATTTTCAACAGAAAAAAACAAAAAACATATGAGTTTTTTTAAGAAAAAATGCATATTTTAATAAAATGTGTTGTGCAATTACAGTGATAATATGATTACTCCTCCGCTAATTACTGTTTTTGTATAAATGATTGAAAAGTTAATGAATTTGGTTAAAAAATGCATTGAAATTAATATATTTTAAGTGTAAAATTATACATGATAGATTAACACAACAGATGTTCGGATGTGAATCGATATATTAAGTAAAAAGGAGAAATAAAAAATGAACCGTTTCTTTAGAAAATCTGCTGCCATGATATGTGCAGTTATCATGGCCGGAAGTGCTGTTTATATTCAGGATACTGAAAGTACTCATGACATTCCGGTTTCCGCGGCACAGACTGCAGGACTTACAATTGCAGACATGCCTGAAAACTATAAGTTTGCAGCTGACTGGATATGGACCAACAGGATTCAGAACGAAAAATCCACGGAAAGACGTAATACAATCTTTGATCAGATAATCGCAGGAAAAGGTACCATTAATTTCGTTGTAAAATGGCAGTCTTACAAAACTATTACATATGAACAGCGACAGCAGATGGAAAAACTTGCTTCTGACAGTATCAATGCATGGAACGATTATCTTGCAGGATATGAAAACTGGCCGTATGATCATATTGATGTAAAAATTACCGGATGGGCTGTAATAGATGAATCATCAATACCTGACAGACATGATGATGAGATTGTATATACATCAACTATACCATATGATTCTTCATATGATACCTCAAACGGAACAGAGACAATCCCTGATCTTGAACCTGTACCACCAAAGGAACTCTCAAGATTTGAGCATTTCGCTGAGACCGGATATGAGTATCCCGGAGGTCCTGACAAAAGATTTGATATGTGTCTGTGGGCTACAGAGGGATTTCCGGCAATAGGCGGATGCGGCGGAGACTGGGGGCAGCGTCTTTCAGATACCGCATATCTGAATATGCTCTCCGGATACGGGATACATGTGCTTGAACATGAAATAGGACATGGATTCGGAATTACTGACTTTTATGGTGGTGAAGGTGAACCGGATGGTTTTCCGCCAGGGGGATTTCCGACGTCAAACGGCGGATCACTTATGATGGCTGGTTCATCCTCTGAAATAACTGACTTTGACGGATGGCTTCTCAGATACATGTGGAGCATGATAAAGGATGAACCTGGCAGATTTGATATTGAATCCACTGTTCCTGATAATCCGGAAAATGATATCCGGGGAGACCTCAACTCTGACGGAAATGTGAATGCACAGGACGTAGTGCTTTTCACAAAATATTTTACTGGTGTTATATCAGAAGATTACGGTACAGCAGCTGATTTGAACTATGACAACCTGGTAAATGCAGTTGATTATATACTGCTCAAAAATGCTGTTATAGGCGAGACTGTTTCTTCCTCACCCGATACAAATGAATTAGTGGAATCTACCGTAAAAAATATTGAAACATCAATCTCCTCACAGGGAGATGCATCTCTGGTAGTTTTTTATCTTGATTTTCCTGACTGTCAGTACGAAAAGAAATATACATCGGAGGAACTTGAAAGAATAGCTTTTGGTTCTGCAGATGAAAGTTCCGTAAATTATCCTTTTGAAAGTATGTCAGCTTTCTATGAAAGATCGTCCAAAGGTGCGATGAATCTTACTGGAAAGGTATTTTCATATACCTGCCAGAAATCAGCGGCATACTATGCCACAAATAAGAACGAGCTTGCACGTGAATGCTTTGAAGCGTTCAATGATTCTGTTGATTTCAGCCAGTTTGACAAAAACGGAGACGGACAGATAGATGCAACTCTGTTCACTCTTCCTGCAGCTGCAGGAGATGATGAATGGTGGCCGTGCGCAGGTCCTTTAGGTGATGATACATATTATGTTGACGGAGTAAAACCAGGTCATATAATAACAGGAAACGCTGATCCGGTCAGCATCACGAATTTTAACAGCAGCTATCTGCACGAACTGGGACACTGTATGGGACTTCCTGACTACTATCTCTATACAGGAAATGATACTGAAGGAATGCATGGTCCGGCAGGTACTGAACTTATGGATATGGATGCTTTTTCAGATTTTTCTGCTGTTTCCAAACTTCTTCTCGGCTGGTACAGAGAAAATCAGGTACTGACATATGACAGATCAATGGGAGCTGCAGAGTTTATTCTTGAAGATGCTCAGACTGATTCAGGCAGCTGCATTGTTATTCCTTACAATACTAACGGACAGAAATATCAGGGCGAATATCTCGTGATTGAATATCAGACATTTACAAAAAACAACAGCAGGGTAACTGATATTTCATGGAGTGGATTTGATCCCGGTGTACGTGTTTATCATATGAGTTCCGAGATTGAAGACAATGGTTTCTGGAAATTTTTCAAATACGAGAATACATCAGAAGTCAATGACGGACGAAGACTTATCAGACTTGTAAATGACGGTAACGGTGCATTTAATACCGGAAGTGTCATTGACAGTTCCGTTTCCGGATTCGGATGGTATGATTCAGAAGGAAAAGAAACTGTTGATCCTGGAATTTCCATAACAGTCGGAGAAATATCAGACGGAAAATGCAGAATAACCATAGCTCCAAAATAAGATATAAAATCAAAAATTCGAACAGTATTTATAATAAAAATGCACGTTTCAGTAAGTTGAAACGTGCATTTGCTTTAATATACATTACCACCTCATCTGATTAAGAAAAGTAAGGTTTTGTTTTCAGTCTTCAGGTGCATAAACGGTCTCGCCCATCTTTACTTTGCAAGCCTTTCCGTAAAATGCTATTCCGTAATTTATTACTTTTTCATAACAGTCATCTGTAAGCTGTTCCGCATACTTTCTCGTTTGTATCTGCTTAAGCGCTGTATCACACATAGTATCCATTTTCTTAAATGTATCAGCTATCTTCACTTCAATTATTACTGCAATTTCTCTGGTCTGATATTTGCAGATTGTTATATCTGTTCTTCCGGTTCCGTTCTCACGATTTGATTTTATTTCATATTCATTATTTCCGGTTATTGCTCCAAGAAGAAATCCATGATAGAAATTTTCAAGATAATCATGAAAACTTATGCTCTTTCTCAGCCAGCGGTTTATCTCCTTCTGTGCTTCTTCCGGTTTTTCATCAAGGAAATACCCAAGAAGTTCTGGTGTTCTTTCATTTTTGACTATTTCATCAAACCATTTTTGTATTGTATCTTCATAAACTGTAAGAACTTCAAGATTAGGTATTACCATTTCTGAAACAGTTCTTTTATCAATAAACTCTGAATTAATCTGTTTAAGATATCCTGTAAAAAGCAGAAAGCTCCAGATGTCATCATTATTGACATTCAAATCTGAATATACTGTATTTTCATTTATTATCGCCTTTACGCTTCCGCCTACTATCAGATTCTCTGTCTTCTGCTTTGTATTTTCATCTGACTGTTCAATAAGCTGACGAATTATACTGTTTGAGCTGGTATTTATCCAGTAGGCCTTGCAGGATATATCATTACCGTTAAGTACTGAGCTGATATAGTTTATTATACTCCACGGATTATATATTTCCGTTTTCCCGAAGAGATACCCGTCATACCATCTTTTCATTTCATCAAGTCTGTCTGAAAGATTATAGTATTCTGCTATTTTATTAACTTCATCCTGAGTAAATCCGTAATATTCTGAAAACATCTGTTCTGTTACAGGATACACTTTCAGATTGTTCATTCCTGTAAATATACTTTCCTTTGAAATCCTCAGACATCCTGTCAGTACTGCAAATTCAAGTGACGGATTTGTTTTCAGCACTCCTTTGAATACACTGCGTACAAGTT
>JAUNJJ010000293.1 GCA_030533325.1 Oscillospiraceae bacterium | reverse complement strand
CTATAATGTGTTTGAACAAAGAATAGATCCAATTTTAAAAAGATTACATGGAAATAATAATTATGTGGGAAGAAAAGCAAAAAAATTATCTTCAAAAAACGATATTCCAAAAGCAAAACCTAAAACTGATGAAAAAATAGAGCAGCTAAAAGAAGAATTAAAACAAAAGATTAAAGAAGAAAAATATGAGGATGCAGCAAAAATAAGAGACGAAATAAAAAAATTAGAGAAATAATGAAAGGAAGAAAATTATGTATAATTGGTATTTACAAACTGGTAAAGATTCTGATGTAGCATTAAGCACAAGAATTAGATTAGCAAGAAATTTAAACAATATTCCATTTGTGTCGAGATATACAAAAGATGAAGCAAACCAAATATTAGAAAAAATAGAAAACATTACACCAAGTTTAGGGTATGGACTAAAATTTTTAAAGCTAGACAAAATGGATGCTATTACAAAATTAAGTTTAATTGAAAAACATTTAATAAGCCCAGAATTTGCAGTAGATAAAAATAAAATAAGAGCTATATTAATTAATGAAGAAGAAAATATTTGCATAATGGTTAATGAGGAAGATCATCTAAGACTACAAATTATTTCTGCTGGATTAGATTTAGAGAACACTTTAAATTTAGCTGTTGAAATAGACAAAAAATTAGAAAGCTTAGTAAATTATGCCTTCTCAGAAAAATATGGTTTTTTAACAGCTTGTCCTACAAATGTTGGTACAGGATTAAGAGCTTCAGTAATGGTACATTTACCAGCATTAACATTAACGGGTAATATAAAAAAAGTGTTAGAAGCAGTTAATAGTTTTGGAATGAACATTAGAGGTGTTTATGGAGAAGGAAGTAAACCACAAGGCGATATTTATCAAATTTCAAACAAACAATCATTAGGAATATCAGAAAATGAAATTATTAAGAATTTAAAAGCAGTAATTGATAGAATTATTGAACAAGAAAGAACAGCAAGAAAAATATTAGGAAACAATCAAATTGAATTAGAAGATAGAGTTTACAGAGCATATGGAATTTTAACAAGCTGTAAAAAAATATCTTCTGAAGAATGTAAAGAGTTATTATCTAATATAAAACTAGGAACCGATATGGGAATTATAAAAGAATTAAATGACTTAAAAGTAAATAAACTAATCTTATATACAAAGCCAGCAAATTTACAAAAATATATTGGAAAACCATTAGAAGATTATGAAAGAGACATAAAACGTGCAGAAATAATTAAACAGATTATTTGTGAATAATACGAAATAGGAGGTAAAATGCAATGACATATAAATTTACTAAAAGTGCAGAAAATGCAATTGAAGTTTCAAATGATATCGCAATACAATTAGGACACAATTATGTTGGAACAGAGCATTTATTATATGGCTTAAGCAAAGAAACAAACGGAGTAGCTAGTAAAGTGCTAGAAAATCAAGAAGTAACTCCAGAGGTTATATTAGAAAAAATTGAAGAGCTTGTTGGAAGAGGCGAAGAAAATATAATCTCTACAGTTGGATTTACACCTAGAACAAAAAGAGTAATTGAATTAGCTTTTCGAGAAGCAAGAAAACTAGGTTCTGACTATATTGGAACAGAGCATTTGCTAATTGGAATTATGAGAGAAGCAGATAGTGTTGCAGTAAGAATTATGCTAGAATTAGGAGTAGACCCACGGAAAACTATATAATGAAATTGCAAAAGTAATTAATGAATATCCAGAAGGGGAAAGTAATGGTTCAGAATCTAACAAAAGAGGTGGAAGTTATAATTCAACACCTACATTAAATCAATTTGGAAATGACTTAACAAAAGCAGCAAGTGAGGGAAAATTAGACCCTGTTATAGGAAGAAGTGAAGAAACGCGGAAGGGTAATTCAAATTTTATCTAGAAGAACAAAAAATAATCCATGTTTAATTGGAGAACCTGGCGTTGGTAAAACCGCTGTAGTAGAGGGACTAGCTCAAAAAATTATAGCGCAAGATGTGCCTGAAATTTTAAAAGATAAAAGAGTTGTTACAATAGATATTTCTTCTATGGTTGCAGGAGCAAAATATAGAGGAGATTTTGAAGAAAGAATAAAAAAATGTTTAAATGAAGTAAAAAAAGCGGGGGATATAATTTTATTTATTGA
>JAUNJJ010000114.1 GCA_030533325.1 Oscillospiraceae bacterium | reverse complement strand
TCTCGGAATCTTCAAGGGTTTTGTTTAGTGCATTGTTCAATTTTCAAGATACTTTCCTGTCTTCCGTTTCACTTCCGTGTCAGACAGCTTTCTTATTATATCATGTAATAAAAGCTTTGTCAACACTTTTCTGAAAATTTTTTTATATTATTTTTTTGATTCCCACGGTACCGGGAATTTCAGTATTATTTTCTTTTATAAATCGCTTTTTTCTGGATTTTTCTTATTTTCTCTTGATTTTTCTGCGCAATAAGTTTACAATATTATAGTGTCAATCTTATTATATTAAAAGGAATTAATTATGGTTTTTTCAAGTTTATTTTTTCTCTACGCATTTTTTGCTGTATTTATACTGATATATTTTTGTTTTGCAAAGAATATTAAAACAAAAAATGCATTTCTTATAATATTTTCACTTATATTTTATGCATGGGGGGATCCGGCATATATATGGCTCCTTCTCTTCAGCACATTTATAAACTACATCGCCGGTCTGGTTATTGACAGGTTCAGAGACACAGCCGTTTCGAAAATCGGCATTTTTATGTCTGTCGCTATCAATATCGGTTTTCTTATGATATTCAAATACAGCGGATTTATAGTTGAAAACCTTAACTCATGGTTTGCGCTTAATCTGACTGTTCCCGATATAAAGCTGCCGATAGGTATCAGTTTTTATACTTTCCAGGCTATGTCATACACTATAGACTGTTACTGGGATTCAGTCAAAGTTCAGAAGAGCTACAGCAGATTTCTTATGTACGTTTCACTCTTCCCTCAGCTTGTTGCCGGTCCGATAGTAAGATACAGCGATATCGAAGATGAACTTACTGAAAGAAAAACAACTTCAGAGGATTTAAGCAGCGGAATCACCCGTATTGTAATCGGTCTTGCAAAAAAAGTTATTCTCGCTGACAGTCTTTATACAATAGTGGATTCATTTTTCGGCGGAGGAATAAAAGACCTCTCGGTAACGGGAACCTGGTATGCTGTTATCCTCTACGCTATGTATGTTTACTTTGATTTTTCCGGATATTCCGATATGGCTATCGGTATGGGAAGAATTCTCGGTTTCCATTTTAACGAAAACTTCAACTATCCTTTCCTTACCAGAGACGTAACAGAGTTCTGGCAGAGATGGCATATTTCACTTGGTTCATTTTTCCGCGACTATCTTCTCTACATTCCGGTTTTCGGAAAAAGAATACCTACGCTCAATCTCTTCATTGTCTGGTTCTGCACCGGTTTATGGCACGGAGCAAGCTGGAACTTTGTATTCTGGGGACTTTACTTCGGAATATTTATCTATATCGAAAGACTTGTCGGAAAGAAACGAATGAAAAAAATACCGCTCGCTGTAAAGCATATTTACAACAAGATTGTAATTATACTCGGATTTGGTATTTTCTACTTTGAAGATGCACACAAGCTCCTTGATTTCTTCCGTAATCTTATCGGACTTAACGGTAACGCATTTATTGATGACATGGTTAAGCTCTCTTTTGTAAATAATATTTTTCTTATTATTATTGCTGTTATCGCATGCTTCCCTGTTAAAAATCTTTTCAGGACAGACTGCGATTCTTCTTCAGCAAAAATCATTGCAGTAAATACCGCAAAGATAGTCTATACCGTTATTCTTCTTGCTGTATCTACTGTTCTTCTTGCTGACTCAACCAACAGTCCGTTCCTTTATTTCCGGTTCTGAGGAGGATTCTATGAAACCTGATTTTCCAAATGATATTTCAAAAATAGAAATAGACGTACCGGTTCCTGAACCGGTAATCACAATTGAAGAGCACAGAGTTATGCTTATTAAAAAATTCAACAGGATTAATATAGCTGTATTTTCATTTCTGTTAGCTGGTTTTTCTGCTTTCCTTATGTTCGGAAAAAGACCTGTAATCTCAGAAACTGAAAACAGAAAACTTGCTGAATTTCCTGAATTTTCCTTTAAAAATCTTACCAGCGGAGCATTTACAAACGGGCTGGCAGACTACTATAACGATACTGTCCCTATGCGTAAATATTTGAAAAATTCTGCTGCCAGTATTAAGGAGCTTGCCGGAATAGAACTCGGAGGAGTCAAGGTTTACACAGTAAATACAAAACCTTCCGGAAATAATTCTCCGGCTGCGCCTGTAACATCGGCTGTCCCTGTTACTTCATCAGCTGAGACAGATTCAGAAAATTCAGTTACTCAGACTACTGAAGAATGTACTGTAACTGAGACTGCAGCGGAAACTGCCGCTCCGGTCACAGAGGCTCCTGCACCGCCACCGGAAGAAAATAACGGTGACGCAGGTGAACTCAGCAACAATATTATGATATACAAAAAAAGAGGTATACCGATTTACTACGGAAGTTTTGAAAACGGTGCAAGATACGCCTCAATTGTGAATGAATACAAGCAGCGTCTCGGAGATGGCGTAAATGTATTTTCCATGGTCTGCCCTACCTCGATGTCATTTTACTGGCCTGAAAACTCAGATATTTCACACGGGAGTGAAGCTGAAAACCTCGAAAACATTAAAAATAATCTTTCAGGCGTAACTGACATTAACACTATTCCGGTGCTTAATGAACACAAGGATGAACACATTTACTCAAGAACCGACCATCACTGGCAGGCAAGGGGTGCTTACTATGCAGCAAAACTGTTTGCCGAAACTGCCGGAGTTCCCTTTGCAGATATTTCAGAATATGAAGAGGTTACAGTGCCGGGATACGTTGGCACACTTTACGGATTTTCCGGAGCCGCCGTTCTCAATGACAACCCTGAGGATTTTGTGTTCTATCGTCCGAAGAACAACTATATCACACGTTACTACACCCCTTCATTTGAATACAGATACGAGGGTCCGCTTCTTGTTGAGGCATATGGCACGGCTCTCTACTGTACATTCATGGGAAGCGACGAAGAAATTGTCCACGTTGAAACCGATTCGCCGAATGACAGGACACTGTTCATTATAAAGGACAGCTACGGAAATGCACTTGTTCCGTTCCTTACGGGCTCATATAAAAACATCTTTGTAGTGGATATGAGATACTTTAACCTGAATATCATTCAGTTCATGCAGGAGCATAACGCTACAGATTTACTGTTTGCCATGAATACCTTCTCGGCAACCGGTTCAAACTTTGAAAATCTCGAAGTACTTCTAAATCAGTAAACAAGGAGAAACAAATGACAAATCTTTCTTACCCTTTTGACAGCGACTATATTCTGAAAAAGAAACGTTCAATAAAAAAGGAACTTCTTGCTTCAGGAAATGAACGAATAAAGAAAAAAATTGCTGTTCTCGGCGGTTCAACTACAAATGAAATAATAAATATTCTTGAGCTTTTTCTGCTCAGCTACGGCATAGAACCGGAGTTTTACCAGTCAGAATATAAAAAATACTGGGAGGATGCCGTCTTCGGAAACGAAACACTGGACAGCTTCAGGCCGGATATTGTATTTATCCACACTACTTCTGAAAATATTACCGGATACGGATTTGACATGTCTGCATCGAAGGAAGAAACTGAGATAAGGCTGAATGAACAGTACAGACATTTTGAAGAGGTATGGGAGGCTGTAAAAAACAAATTCAGCTGCCCTGTTATTCAGAATAATTTTGAAATGCCGTTCTACCGGATGCTGGGCAACAGCGACTTCAGCGATTACAGGGGAAAAATAAATTTCATAAACAGGCTGAATGAAAAATTTGCTCTGTATGCACAGAACAGTGAAAACTTCTATATCAATGATATAAACTATATTTCTGCGTGCTTCGGTCTGGAAAAATGGCACGACAGAAGTGCATGGTACATGTACAAATATGCTTTCAGCACCAGTGCCATTCCGGAATTTTCATTTAACCTTGCAAACATTATAAAATCCATATTCGGCAAAAACAAAAAGATGTTTGTTCTCGACCTGGACAATACTCTCTGGGGCGGAGTTATCGGTGAATCCGGACAACAGGGAATCGAAATAGGCTCTGAAACAGGAATTGCGGAAGGATATACCGAATTCCAGAAATATATAAAAAATCATAAGCAGCTCGGTGTTCTCCTTGCAGTAAATTCAAAAAATGATTACGAGAATGCCATAAGCGGTCTTTCCCATCCGGATTCAGTTCTCTCCCCTGATGATTTTATCTCAATAAAGGCAAACTGGAACAGCAAGGACAGAAACGTTGAAGAAATAGCCGATGAGATATCAGTACTTCCGGAGAGTTTTGTTTTTGCTGACGACAACCCGGCTGAGAGAAATATCGTTTCTGAACAGATAAAAGGAATAGCCGTTCCGGAAATAAACGGTATTGAGGACTATATAAAAGTTATTGACCGCAACGGATACTTTGAAACGACATCCCATACAGCCGATGATGATAAGCGCAATGAAATGTACAGGGCAAATGCACAGAGGCTGCAGTCGGAAAAAACTTTCTCAGACTACGGCGAATATCTGGAGAGCCTTGATATGAACGCTGTCATCGACAAATTCGATGAAGTTTCACTTTCAAGAATAACACAGCTTACAAACAAAAGCAATCAGTTCAATCTCACCACCAGAAGATACACACTTAGTGAAATCGAAGCAGTTTCCGGTGATGAAAGCTATATCAAATTATACGGAAGACTGACTGACAGGTTCGGTGACAACGGCATTGTTTCAGTTGTTATAGGCAGAACGGAAAATGATTCCCTTCACATCGACCTGTGGCTTATGAGCTGCCGCGTACTCAAAAGAGACATGGAATATGCAATGCTTGACAGGCTTACCGAAATATGCAGGAACAGAGGAATAACAAAGATATACGGTTATTACCTCAAAACAGCGAAAAACAGCATGGTTAAAAATCTTTTTTCTGACTTCGGATTTACCAAACTCACTGAAGAGGAAAACGGAAACTCTTCATATGTACTGGAGATATCCGGTTATCAGAAAAAGAACAGATATATTAAAATAAATACAAACGGAGGATATTAAAATGCAGAAAGACGCAATACTTATTAAACTTACAGAAGTTTTCAGAGAAGTTTTTGACCTTGATGATGTGGTTATCACACCGGATACTGTAGCCGATGACATTGAGGAATGGGACAGCCTTGAACACATAAGTCTCATCAGCGCAGTTGAAAGCACCTTCAAAATGAAATTCAAAATGAAAGAAGTTTCAACAATGAAAAATGTCGGTGAGATGATTGACATTATTGCAGAGAGAACCAAACTATAAAAATAAAAAATCCTGTGTGTTTTTTCTGACACACAGGATTTTCTGTTACAAACCAAGACTGAGAATATCACTGAATTTATTTATTATATAGTCGTATTTTTTCACACTTCCGAAACCATATGAGGCGAAAACAAATGGGATTCCGGCAAATTCTGCAGAATCAGCATCTCCCTGAGTGTCTCCGACATAAACTGCATTTTTCAGATTGTTTCTTTCTATCACAAGTTTATTGTTTTCCCCCTTTGAGAGATCTGTATTTCCGTAGCATTCAATATCAGTAAAATATTTTGCTGTACCATGTGCCGCAAAGAAACTTTCAATATATCCCTTCTGACAGTTGCTTACCACAAAAAGTCTGTACTGACCGGAAAGTTCTTCAAGAACACTCTTAAGATCCGGATACAGAATGCCCCCGTGTTCTGCAAGGTATTCATTTTCAAGTTCACAGCATTTTTGCATAAGTTCATTCTGCAGCGAAGGGCTGTGTCCCGGAAAAAGTTTTTCAGCTATATCCCTCATCTGCAGTCCCATACATCCATGCAGATTTTCTGCAGTAATCACCTGATTTACCTCAGGATAACCTGCAAGAACCTGATTCCAGGTTTCGCATATCCCTTCAGTTGAATCCCAGAGTGTACCGTCAAGATCAAATATTATACTGTCGTGTTTCATATAATTAGCATTCCTTTCAAATTTATTTCTGTCTTTTATCATTACTAATTATATCATATTTTTGATGATATAAAATATTTATATTTCTTTTTAGGCGTAATAAACAAAAACAAATTATGAACCGACTAAAATTTGCACACATCAAATGCAAAAAATTTCTTTAAATCACCTTTAAAATTTTTTTAATCTATGATATAATATGTATTGATTAGATATACAAAAATGACTTATCAGAGGAGTATTTGATTATGGATGAGATGCAGTTATACACACTATGGACTCAGAATGCTACTGAAGATCAGGATCTCATAGAAGAACTTGCTTCAATAAAGGGCGACTCTGATGCCATAAAAGACAGATTTTACAGAGATCTTGAGTTTGGTACCGGCGGACTCAGAGGAACAATCGGTGCCGGAACTTACAGAATGAACATATATACAGTGCGTCGTGCAACACAGGGTCTTGCTGACTATGTAAACGGCTCATGCAAAAACGGAAGTGTTGCAATCGCATACGACAGCAGAATCAAGTCTGATGTTTTTGCAAAGGCTGCTGCCGGTGTTCTTGCTGCCAACGGAATTAAGGTACACATCTACAGTGAACTTATGCCTACACCAATGCTTTCGTTTGCAGTTCGTGAACTTAAGTGCAGTGCCGGTATTGTTGTTACAGCAAGTCACAACCCTTCAAAATACAACGGCTACAAGGTATATGGTGCTGACGGATGTCAGATTACTCTTGATGTTGCAAATACTGTTATCAATAAGATCAGCAGCGTTGAGATGTTCGGCGGTCCTAAGTACATTTCCTTCGAGGAAGGCCTTGACAGCGGAATGATCAGCTACATCAGCAATGATGTTATAGAAGAATACTACAAAAACGTTATTGCTCAGGGAATTCATACTGACCTGGTTAAAGACAGCGGCCTTAAGGTTGTGTATACCCCGCTTAACGGTACAGGCAACAAGCCTGTAAGAGCTGTACTCGGAAAGATTGGCATAAATGACATAACAGTTGTTCCTGAACAGGAAAATCCTGACGGAAACTTCACAACATGCTCATATCCTAACCCTGAAATCAGAGAAGCACTTGAACTTGGCTTACAGCTTTCATACAAGGTTAAGCCGGATCTTCTCCTCGCAACAGACCCGGATGCTGACCGTGTCGGTATCGCAGTTCCTTCAGGCGATGAATACGTTCTCTTCTCAGGTAACGAAGTGGGTGCTCTGCTCCTCGAATACATCTGTGAAGAAAGAACAAAGCTTGGCACTATGCCAAAGAATCCGGTTGCTGTAAAAACAATCGTTACTACAAAGATTGCTGCTGCTATCGCTGAAAACTACAATGTTCAGCTTCTTGATGTTCTTACTGGATTCAAGTTCATCGGTGAACAGATTGGTTTCCTCGAAGAAAAGGGCGAAGCAGACAGATATATATTCGGCTTTGAAGAAAGCTACGGTTACCTTGCCGGTTCATATGTAAGAGACAAGGATGCAGTTGTTGCTTCAATGCTCATCTGTGAAATGGCCGCTTACTACAGAACACAGGGAATTTCACTTATAGAAGCAAGAGAGAGAATGTACAAAAAGTACGGTGTTTACAAGCACATGCTCAAGAGTTTCACATGTGAAGGTATTACAGGAATGGAAAGAATGAATGAAATCATGACTTCACTCCGCAGTAACCCTCCTAAATCAGTTGGCGGACTTGAACTTCTTGAATTCTCTGACTACATGGCAAGCACTACAAAGAACATGAAGGACGGAAGCACTTCGGAAATTCTCCTTCCTAAGTCAGATGTTCTTGCATTTTCACTTGAAAAGAACGCAACAATTATCATCAGACCTTCAGGTACTGAACCGAAGATCAAGGTTTACTATACAACTACAGGTGAAACACAGGAGGCTGCTTCAGAACTTTACGAAAAGCTCGATGCAGACTTCAGAGGTATCCTCGGATTCTGATAATGACTCTGACGCTGTCGGATTTCCGACAGCGTTTATTATTTTTCTGAAAAAATATCACAAAAACGCTTGACATTTGTTTTTATATGTGATAAAATTATTATTACAAGTGAATTATCGATAGTACTACTGTCTAAAGAAGCTGATGGGCTACTATGTTAATCATAATAGTTTATAAAGAGGTGACCAATAGTGAAAAAGGATATCCATCCAAGTTTTGAAAAGGCAACAATCACATGTGCTTGTGGAAACGTAATCGAAACACGTTCTACAAAGGGTGATTTAAAGGTTGAAATCTGCTCAAAATGCCACCCATTCTTTACAGGTAAGCAGAAACTTGTTGATACAGGCGGACGTGTAGACAGATTCAAGAAGCGTTTCAACAAGGGCAACTAAGTTCCGATGAAACTAAGGGTGACTTTATATTTTTATAGAGTCGCCTTTTTTATTTAATGGAGAGGTTTTAACCTATGGGTTACAAAACAATAAAAAAACCGAATAACATAACCTTTACCGAACGTCGTTCTGAATTTATCGCATATCTTTGTCCGGTTCATACCAATGACGAAGCTATCGGATTTATAAATGAAATAAAATCTCTGCACAGAAAAGCAACACACAATGTTTATGCATATATTCTGAGAGACAATAATATCACCAGATACTCGGATGACGGTGAACCTCAGGGAACCGCCGGTGTTCCCGTTCTTGATATTCTTCAGAAACACGGACTCACAGATATCTGCTGCGTTGTCACAAGATATTTCGGAGGAATTCTTCTCGGAGGCGGTGGTCTCGTCCGCGCTTATTCCACATCCGCAAAACTTGCTGTGGAAAACGCAGATATAATGGATATGCAGGAATGCTACAGGATTTCATTTTCCATGGACTATAATCTGTACAGCAAAGTAGCATACTTCCTTCCGCAGTACGAAGTTAAGGAATTGTCCTCAAGATTTGAAGATAATATTTCGATGGAACTTCTTGTAAAAGAAGAATTTGCAGAAGACCTGAATAAAAAACTTATTGATGTTTCCAACGGAAAAATTGACATCTGTATATCAGATAAATTATTCGAAGATTTTTCATAATTTTATCTATAATTCGGAGGTTTAAAATGGCATTATCCGAAGATTTTATTTATCAGCTCAGGCTTGGTAATCCTATCGAAGATGTCGTAAATTCTTACTCAACAATAAAAAGACACGGCTCAACATCAAAATGTCTCTGCCCTTTTCACTCTGAAAAGACACCATCCTGTACCATTTACAGTGATACACAGAGCTTTTACTGTTTCGGATGCGGTGCCGGCGGAGATGTTATTTCATTTATAAAAAAAATCGAAAATCTGAGTTATTATGAAGCTGTTAAATTTCTCGCAGAAAGAGCTGGTATCGCACTGCCGGATAATGCTTCCGGTGATGATTTTGCCAGAAAAAAATCCAGAACATATGAAATAAACCGTGAAACAGCGAATTTTTATTTTAAATGCCTTCTTTCCGGTTCAGACAAAAGAGGACTTGCTTACTTCAAAGAAAGAAAGCTCCTCCCCCAGACAATAAAAAAATACGGTCTGGGCTATGCCCCTGATCAGTGGGATGCACTTAGAAATCACCTAAGATCACTTGGATTTACAGACAACGAGATGGTAACAGCCGATGTATGCAGATTTTCCGAAAAAGGCAGCTGCTATGATAATTTTCGTGGCAGAGTCATATTTCCAATTATTGATCTGCGTGGAAATGTTATTGCTTTCGGGGGACGTACGATAGACAACAGAGGTCCAAAATACCTTAACTCAGCAGACACGCCTGTATTTAAGAAAAGCAGAAATCTATTTTCTCTTAATTTTGCCAAAAATTCTGCTTCAAAAAAACTTATACTCGCAGAAGGTTACATGGACGTTATCGCCATAAATCAGGCGGGATTTGAGAATGTGGTTGCAACACTTGGAACTGCACTCACCCCGGAGCAGGCACGCCTGATGTCTCAGTACGCTTCTGAAGTAATAATCTCATACGACTCAGACTCTGCAGGACAGGCTGCTACTCAGAGGGCTATCAATCTTCTCTCGTCAGCAGGTATAACCACCAAAATTATTAAGCTCCATGATGCCAAGGATCCGGATGAATACATAAAAAAATTCGGCAGTACCCGTTTTAAATTTCTGCTTGATGAATCAAATGATGCAATTGATTTTGAGCTCAGCAAATGCAAAACCGGTCTCAATATTTCTGAAGACGGTGATAAATACACGTACCTTAGAAAAGTAGTCGGTGTTATTTCATCACTTGATGATTCCCTTCAGCGTGATGTCTATATTTCAAAAATATCACGTGAATGTGAAATAAATACAAGCGTCCTCTACTCAAAGGTTGAGGAGGCAATAAAAAACAAATACAGAATAAAACAAAAACTCGAATGGGAATCAACAAAGAGAAGTCTTACACAAAGAGACGAGATAAACCCTGAAGCCTCGAAGTACTCAGCTCAGAGTAAAGCTGAAGAGTTTATCATACTTTATTTAATAAAAAATCAGGACAAGCTCAAAGAGGTAAAAAATCAAATATCTGCTGATGAATTTGTTACTCAGTTTAACAAAAAAGTTTTTCTTGCAGTAACAGAAACTATTGAAAACTGTTCAGATTTTTCACTTTCTCTGCTTTCAGACAAATTTAATGATGCAGAAATGGGAAAAATAAGCGGAATAGAGGCGAAAAACAGAGATTTAACCATTAATGAAGATACTCTTTCAGATTGTATTGAATTATTAAAGAATTTTAATCAAAGTTTGGTATATAATAAAGAAACAGATTTGTCTGATGATGATTTGCTTAATCTGCAAATGCAGATGCAGATAAAAAAGAGAAAATAGGAGGAATATTTTATGGCAAGTGAAAAAAAGACTATCGACAGCTTACTCGAACAGGGTAAGGCAACAGGAAAACTCACAACCAAAGAAATTACAGATGTTCTTGAGGAAACAGACTTTGACGTTGATCAGATGGACTCTTTCTATGAGACATGCGCCAGCCTCAACATTGAAATTGTAGAGGATTTTTCTCCTGATACAGATCTTAAGCTCGGTCTTGATTCCAATCTCAATGATGATCTCGAAATGGCTCTTTCAACAGAAGGAATTGCTATCGATGATCCGGTTAAGATTTATCTTAAAGAAATCGGACGAGTTCCTCTTCTCACACCTGAAGAAGAAATCGAACTTGCAGAGAGAATGGCCAAGGGTGATCCATATGCAAGGAAACGTCTCTCTGAAGCAAATCTCAGACTTGTTGTAAGTATTGCAAAGCGTTACGGAGGCAGAGGTATGCAGTTCCTTGATCTTATTCAGGAAGGTAATCTCGGACTCATTAAAGCCGTGGAAAAGTTTGATCATACAAAGGGATTTAAGTTCTCAACATATGCTACATGGTGGATCAGACAGGCTATAACAAGAGCAATTGCGGACCAGGCACGAACAATCAGAATTCCTGTTCATATGGTAGAAACAATCACCAAAGTCAAGAAAATTTCAAGCCAGCTTCTCCATGAAAACGGACATGATCCGACGGCTGAAGAAATTGCGGAAAAGCTTGAAATGCCTGTAGACAGAGTCCGCGAAATCATGCGTATAGCACAGGATCCTGTTTCACTTGAAACACCTATCGGTGAAGAAGAAGACAGCCATCTTGGCGACTTTATCCCTGATGATGATGCCCCTGCACCAGCTGAAGCGGCTTCACTTGTTCTTCTTAAAGAACAGCTCAACGAAGTTCTTAACACACTTACAGAAAGAGAAGCAAAGGTACTCAGACTCCGCTTCGGTCTTGAAGACGGACGTTCACGTACTCTCGAAGAAGTTGGTAAAGAATTTGAAGTCACAAGAGAACGTATAAGACAGATTGAAGCGAAGGCTTTAAGAAAACTTCGTCATCCAAGCAGAAGCAAAAAAGTCAAGGATTTTCTCGATTAATTCTTTTTCGGCCGTATATTCAGCGGCTCGGAAATACATAAAAAATAAAGAGATCTGGAATTATTATTTCCGATCTCTTTTATTTTTTATTCAATTGTAAATTCATTATATTACCTTTCATGTACAAATCCCTTATGCTTGCACATTATGAGTTTTATCCGAAAAAATCAGGAATTTTTCTGGCGGACTCATCCTTTCTGATCTAAATAATTCTTCTGATACCAAAGTTTCTGCAACTCATACATATCACATCTTTTCAGAAATCTATATAAACTCCCTTTTCCCCAGGGACCGCCTTTCCAGAATTTAATACAAAGTTAATTTTACATTGGAAACACCCTTTACATTTTATTC
>JAUNJJ010000292.1:1648-2167 GCA_030533325.1 Oscillospiraceae bacterium | reverse complement strand
AAGTACAGATGCACAATGCAAATTTAACATCATTTATAGCTTCATCGGAAGTCTCGTAAGCTCCGCCTCTGAGAACCAAATCAGTCTTAGCTCTAATCACAGGGCAGATAACATTTTCCACTGCATCACCAACACCAATTTCTGAAACCGGCATATAATCTGATGCAAAATCACAAGACAGGTTAGTTATTTTACCTCTACCATACTGATACACAACCTTGGTATTGTCACCAGGATTCGCCTTGATAACCTGAGCTCCATTTAACTGATAAAATCTAATATCATATTCACCATCAATATCCAAAGTCAACTTCAGATCCTTGATCTGTGTATACTTCATCCATTTTCCCAATGAAAAAGAGTTGAAATAGGTGTCTAAGTATAATGTCTGACCCTTCTTTACTCTAACTTCTGTCTCAGTAATCTGCTCATCATCTACTCCATGAAAATACATCTGAGGTTCAGGGCAAATATGGTCAACGGGAAATGTTATTTTCTGTAAAATCATTTTCTAGCTCC
>JAUNJJ010000292.1:0-1638 GCA_030533325.1 Oscillospiraceae bacterium | reverse complement strand
ACTCTTTTAACATTCTAATTAATGTAGCATATAGCTCCTTAAATGGATATGTTCTACAAAATGCAATCAATACAATCACATTGTATACAACTATACAGGTTCCTAATTTGGCAAATACTCCCAGCCATCCGCCGATAGTTATAAGGCTGCACAGCCAATATGTAAATCCACCTATAACAGCCACCGCTGCGCTGTACAAACCAAACATCACGAAATATTGTCTCACAGGCCTCTTAAATCCATACTTGTATGTAACAAGTGGTTCAATCCAACAGCAGGTAGTCAAATCACTAATTACAGTTCCAAGGAATACACCGATGGCACCGAACTTAATTACAAGATAAATGGATGCAACCAGATTGATAATAACCTCGAAAATAGGCTTGTATCTGTCATACCAGTACAGACCCATGGCATCTCTGAAAGTAATGGTTACGGCTCTCATTCCATTTATATAAAATACAGCAACAAAGGATAGAACCACCGGAATATCAAACAAATAATCCTTGCCTATCCACTGCTCAATAAATGGATTGTACATAACTACAAATGCAGTTGAACAGAAACCATAAAGCCAAAATCCCAAGAACAGAAGCACCTTGTATACTCTGTAGAGGCTCTCCTTGTCCTCATTGGCATGGAGATTTCCAACACTTGCAGTGACAGCGCCAAAGACTCCATTCAATGCAGTGCGGACTGTATTCATAATCATAATATAGTTAGAATATATACCTACACTGGCCAAACCGACGAACTTTGATAAAATCAGATTGTCAGTATTATTTACAAAGACATCACCTAATCTATGCAAGAACATGGCACCCACATTCTTTTTTATGCTGTGCATTACTTCAGCACTTGGAAGTGATTTACGATCTTCTTTTAGATAAGGATACATTCTATCTGCTATTATAGATACTGTAATATTGGTCAACAGACCACATATTATCATCACCAGCAGGAATGCAATAAAGTTTTTAAATACAAGAAGTACAATAATCTGTACCAAAAACTGAGTAATGGTAAATACAGTATTGACCATTGTACCAATATACTGTTTCTGATGAGCATCAATAATTGCCCTCTTATAGCTAAAGAAGTATGTACTTACAGTACCAAACAAATACAGTAAGTAAATAACTGTCAGTCCTTCTATATCAGGCTCGTCCTTGATTAAATAACTCAAAAAAGGTGTGAGGCACAAACCTACGACACCAATAAATGTTCCAACAACATTGTACATCTTCTTGTACAGATTCATCAGTTGCTGTTGTTGAACATAATTATTCTCTGCGACCGGCTTGTAAATATGGAAGTTCATGGCTGTACCGATACCCAGCTCAGCCAGGTTCAGAACTGTCAAAATATTACCGAACAATCCATTAACACCCAAGTACTCACTTGAGAGTGTATATACAAAAACCGTTCTACAAACAAAGGATAGAATTATATTTATAAAATGACTTCCTTCATTTGCGAGAAAATTCAAAAAAGAATTTTTCGTTCTCATAATTAATCCTTTTCTACCTACTTGTCCTTATAAACCTCAGGATATTTTATTCCAGGGTTAAAATGTCTTCCAGCTCTTCTCCCCCTAAGCATAGTCTCCAATCGAGGCTTCTTGTACTTCGCATGCAC
>JAUNJJ010000016.1:10101-49043 GCA_030533325.1 Oscillospiraceae bacterium | reverse complement strand
TGTTAATGAAAATGAGGACATAGTTGTAAAACAGCTTAACAAAGTCGGATTTATAACATTTAACAGGAACTTAAGGTATATGGGCTGCAATGACGTTGCAGGAAAAATATTTCCTGAAATAGTTGATTTCAAATTAGGCTGTCCGGTTGGGAATGCCAGTGAGGAATTTAAGACTAATGTGACAGATGTCCTGAAACATTATGCTCATATTACACACAGTGAATCAGAAAGAAAAGCTATATCCTTTCAGAAAGACGGAAGGAGATATGAATGTGTCGTTCATCCTCTGCTTAATTTCAGAAAATCATGCAAAGGATATACGATTGAAATAAGAGACGATACTGATCACTACAAAGCACTTGAACTTTCAGAAAATTTCAATAAAAAACTTGCTGATGACGTGGATAAGAAAACAAAGCAGATAAGGGATATTCAGCAGAAAACAATACTCGGAATGGCTCAGATGGTAGAGTCAAGGGATCTGAGTACGGGCGGACATATCAGGCGAACCAGTGAAGTTGTCCGCATTTTTTCAGAGAAGCTTCTTCATTCAGATATGGATTTTGATCCGCAGTTCCTTGAACTTGTAATCAGAAGTGCACCTATGCATGATCTTGGCAAGATAGGCGTAGATGATGCTATTCTCAGAAAACAGAGCAGATTTACAGATGAAGAATACAGTAAGATGAAGGTTCATTCAGAGATGGGTGCGGAAATTGTCAGAAAAGTTCTTACTGATGTTGAGGAGAAGGAATTTGTTGAAGTAGCTTCGAATGTTGCGCATTATCATCATGAAAAGGTGAACGGAAAAGGATATCCTGATGGACTGGCCGGTGATCAGATACCGGTAGAGGCAAGGATAATGGCACTTGCAGATGTATTTGATGCTCTTGTTTCGAAGCGTTGCTATAAGGAAGCGTTTTCATTTGACAAAGCTTTTGAGATAATTAAAAACGATTCAGGTTCTCACTTTGACACCAGACTCACGGAAGTTTTTCTGCAATGCCGTCCTGAACTGGAGCAGTTTTACAGCTCAGATGTGTAGATTATAAAGACACGGGGATGAAAATATTCTTTCCGTGTTTTTATAAATCATTAGTTCGAAATAAAAACTTATAATAAACCCATTGACACATAACTGCATTTTATGATATAATATTTTTGTTATGTGCATTACAAGTATAATGGGGCATAGCCAAGCGGTAAGGCAACGGACTTTGACTCCGTCAGTCGATGGTTCGAATCCATCTGTCCCAATAAGATTTATAGTGAACATCAGAGTTGTTCTGGTGTTCACTATAATTTATATATCGGGAGGAAAAGATTTTGAAAAAGGATTCATTTTTCAGCCTCATGGTCAAGGCGATTTTGTCAGGACTTATGATTGGCGTCGGAGGAACAGTATATCTTTCATGTGATAACAAGTACATAGGCGGATTCCTCTTCAGTTTCGGACTTTTTACTATTATTCAGTACGGTTTCAATCTCTATACCGGCAAGGTTGGCTACATACCTGAGAGAGAACCGGCGTACATAATTGACGTAATACTTATTTTCCTGGGAAATATGATCGGAACGGCAGCGGCGGCATTTGCACTGAAGTTTACGCGTGTCTGGCCGGCTATTCACGAAAAGGCAGAAGCTGCATTTGACACAAAGATGTCTGACGGTGCGGTGAGCAGATTTATCCTTGGTGTTTTCTGCGGACTTCTTATGTATCTTGCTGTAGAAAATGCGAGAATGTGCAGAGAAAAGCAGAATGACACGTCAATGGTATTCGGTGTGGCACTGCCGGTTATGGTTTTCATTTTCAGCGGCTTTAACCACTCGGTTGCTGACTGTTTTTATCTTTTTGCCTCACACGTGTCACCTGACAGATTTCTCTACATACTTGTTGTATTTCTTGGCAATGCACTTGGCGGAATGCTTATACCGCTTGCAAAGAAAGTTTATGCAAAGGAAGTAAAAGCATAAAGTGTAATGATGAAAAAGCTGTGTTCTCCGGAATGCAGCTTTTATTGTTCCATACAGTGTGACTTAAATAAAAAAACAGTGATATCGGGGTCAGATTTTATAATATCTTTTTAAAAAAAATGGTTGAAATAATTAAATAAATATTGTATAATATTAGTAGACGGCTGTAAAAATAAAATTATGAGGTGTTGTTATGAGTTATGGAATATCATTTTTTTCTCCGTTTTTCACAGACAACACTATACGTGTAAATTTTTATAGATATATAGCTTTATAATAACTGTGACTAAGTCGCAGTTTTATTTGTTTTAGGAGGTTTTTTCAGATATGGCAAAAAAAGTAGCGATAATTATGGGCAGTGACAGCGACCTTCCTGTAGTTAAGGATGCGGCAAAGGAACTTAAGAACTTTGGAGTTGAGTTCGAGATTCATGTTATGTCAGCTCACCGCACACCTGAAGCAGCAGCGGAGTTTTCAAAAAATGCCGCTGAAAACGGTTTTGGCGTAATCATTGCAGCAGCCGGAATGGCAGCTCATCTCGGCGGTGTACTTGCTGCTTATACAATTCTCCCTGTAATAGGTATTCCTATGGAGTCTTCAAGACTTGACGGTATGGACGCGCTTCTTGCAACAGTTCAGATGCCAAAGGGTGTTCCGGTAGCAACAGTTGCTATCAACGGTGCAGCAAATGCAGCACTTCTTGCGGTTCAGATTCTTGCTCTTTCTGACAGCACTCTTGCTGAAAAGCTTTATGCAATGAAGGAACAGATGAAGCAGACTATAACTGAAAAGGATCAGAAGCTTCAGACTACTATTAACGAGCTTATCTGATTTATCAAATAAAAAATAATAAAGTATTATAAATATCGCTCAAAGCGGGAAACGGAGTATTATTATGGAAAATTTACAGAAAACTGAACAGCTTTACGAAGGAAAGGCAAAGAAAGTATACGCTACATCAAATCCTGACTACGTTATTGTATCATACAAGGACGATGCAACAGCTTTCAACGGTGAAAAGAAGGGCACAATCTCAGGCAAAGGCGTAATCAACAACAGAATGACAAACTACATGTTCGGTCTTCTTGAAAAAGCCGGCGTTCCTACACACCTTGTTGAAGAAATAAATGACCGTGAAACAATAGTTAAGAAGGTTGAAATCGTTCCTCTCGAAGTAATCGTAAGAAACGTTGCTGCAGGCAGCTTCTCAAAGAAACTCGGAATTGAAGAAGGCACACCTCTCAAGCAGCCTACACTCGAATTCAGCTACAAGAATGACGATCTCGGTGATCCTTTCATCAACGATTACTATGCACTTGGTCTCGGTCTTGCTACTAAGGAAGAAATCGACACAATTACAAAGTATGCATTCATGGTAAATGACTTTATGAAGGACTTCTTCAAAAAGATGAACATCGATCTTATCGACTTCAAGATTGAATTCGGTCGTTTCCACGATCAGATTATCCTCGCTGACGAAATCTCACCTGATACATGCCGCTTCTGGGACAGCACAACACACGAAAAGCTTGACAAGGACCGTTTCCGCAGAGATATGGGCGGTGTTGAAGAAGCTTACCAGGAAATTATGAAGAGACTTATGGGTGAATAATCAATGGGCGGATTTTTTGGAGCAGCTACTGAAAATAACTGTATAACAGATGTATTTTTCGGCACAGACTATCATTCACATCTCGGTACAAGAAGAGGTGGTATGACTGCTTACTCTGAATCCAAAGGTTTTCAGAGAAGTATTCACAGCATAGAAAATTCTCCATTCAGAACAAAGTTTGAAAAAGACATTGAATCAATGGAAGGTAATATGTGTATCGGATGTATAAGCGATACAGACCCGCAGCCAATCCTTGTTCGTTCAAAGCTTGGTGTCTATGCCGTATGTACAATCGGCGTTATAAACAATGCACGTGAACTTGAAGATGAACTCCTTGATTCAGGATGTGCAAGTTTTGAAACAATGAGCAGCGGAAATATTAACTCAAGTGACCTTGTTGGTGCTCTTATTGCGCAGAAGGGATCATTTACAGAAGGTATTAAGTATGTTCAGGAAAAAATTGTCGGTACGGTTTCTCTTATGATTCTTACAAAAGACGGAATCATTGCTGCAAGAGACAGGAAGGGAAGGCTTCCTATTCTTGTTGGTAAGAGAGAGGATGGTTACTGTCTTTCATTCGAGTCATTTGCATATCAGAAACTTGGATATGAAACATGCTATGAACTTGGTCCGGGTGAAATAATAAAACTTACCTCAAAGGGTTACGAGATTCTTGCTGAAAGAAACAATGACCTTAAGATCTGTTCATTCCTGTGGACATACTACGGATACCCGACAGCTGTTTATGAAGGCGTCAATGTCGAAGCGATGCGTACAAGAAACGGTGAGATAATGGCTGAATTTGATATGGCTAACGGAAAACTTCCGGATGTTGACTATATCTGCGGAATTCCTGATTCAGGTGTTCCTCATGCAATCGGATATGCAAACAAGAGTGGTATTCCTTTTGCCAGACCGTTTATCAAATACACTCCGACATGGCCGAGAAGCTTCATGCCTCAGAACCAGACAATCAGAAATCAGGTTGCAAAGATGAAGCTTATACCTGTTCACGAACTCATCGAAGGAAAGAAGCTCCTTTTCGTTGATGACAGTATCGTAAGAGGTACACAGTTAAGGGAAACTGTAGAATTCCTTTATGCCAACGGCGCAAAAGAGGTCCACATGAGATCTGCATGTCCGCCGATTATGTATGGTTGTAAATATCTTAACTTCTCAAGAAGTAATTCAGAACTTGACCTTATTGCGAGAAAGATTATTGATGAGTTTGAAGGTGCAGAAGGTGTAAAGTATATATCTGAATACAGTGATACAAACACCGAAAGAGGCCAGAGACTCAGAAACGAAATCTGCAGACGACTTAAACTCACATCACTTGAGTTCCAGTCACTTGAAGGTACAGTTAAGGCAATAGGTCTTCCTGCATGCAATCTTTGCAGTTACTGCTGGGACGGAAAGGAATAATTCAGACCGAAATCCGGTTGAGATTCCTGGTAAAATGCCTGATTATAAATTTTTATCCCTGATGGCGAACAAAAATAAAATGCATACGGAGGAAAAATTAAAATGAAAAGTTTTTCAGAAAGCTATAAAGAAGCCGGAGTTGACGTAACAGCCGGATACAAAGCCGTAGAGCTCATGAAGGCTCACGTTGCTAAGACAATGACAAGCGGAGTTCTTTCAGGAATCGGCGGTTTTGGCGGCCTTTTTGAACTCGACGTTACAGATATAAAAAAGCCTGTTCTTGTATCAGGAACTGACGGCGTAGGAACAAAGCTTAAGATAGCTTTCCTTATGGACAAGCATGATACAGTTGGTATCGACTGTGTAGCTATGTGCGTAAATGACGTTATCTGCTGCGGAGCAAAGCCACTCTTCTTCCTCGACTATATTGCAGTAGGAAAAAACTATCCTGAAAAGGTTGCTCAGATTGTTTCAGGTGTTGCTGAAGGATGTGTACAGTCTGGTGCAGCCCTTATCGGCGGTGAAACAGCAGAGATGCCTGGATTCTATCCTGTAGACGAATATGATCTTGCCGGTTTCACAGTAGGTGTTGTGGACAAGGACAAGATTATCAGAAACGAAGAACAGAAAGCCGGAGACGTAATGATTGCTCTTAAGTCAAGCGGCGTTCACTCAAACGGTTTCTCTCTTGTAAGAAAGGTATTCACTGTAAATGAACAGAATCTTGCACGTCATTACGGTGATCTCGGTACTACCCTTGGTGAATGTCTTCTTACACCGACAAAGATTTATGTAAAGCCGGTAATGGAGCTTCTTAAGGCTGTAAAGGTTAAGTCACTTTCACACATTACAGGCGGTGGTTTCTATGAAAACATTCCAAGATCTCTTCCAAAGGGTATAACAGCTTCAATTGAAAGATCAGCTGTACAGGTTCTTCCTGTTTTCGACCTCATCGCAAAGACAGGAAACATTCCTGAAAGAGACATGTTCAATACATTCAACATGGGCGTCGGTATGATAGCTGTTGTTGATAAAAATGATGCTGACAAGGCTCTTGCTGCTCTTAAGGCTGCGGGTGAAGAAGCCTACATCCTTGGTGAACTCATAAACGGCGAAGAAGGCGTAATCATCAGAGACTAACGGCGGAGGAACTTATGAAGAATATAGTCGTTCTCGTATCAGGCGGCGGAACTAACCTTCAGGCTCTGATTGATGCACAGAACAGGGGAGAGATAAAGAACGGTAAGATAACATGTGTTATCTCTTCCAACCCTGAAGCATATGCTATTGAGAGAGCTGCAAAGGCAGACATTCCTTCGGTTGTAATCGCAAGAAAAGAATATCCGGACAGTGTTTCATACAGCCGGGCGATACTTGAAGAATTAAACAGACAGAAAGCAGATCTTGTAATCCTTGCAGGATTTATGACAATTCTGGACAAGTGTGTTACAGAAGCCTATGCTTACAGAATAATAAACGTTCATCCTGCACTGATTCCTTCCTTCTGCGGTGAAGGTTTCTACGGACTCAGAGTTCATGAAAAGGCTCTCGAATACGGTGTAAAGGTATCAGGCGCAACAATTCATTTTGTAAATGAAGAAGCTGATGCGGGAGCAATAATTCTTCAGGGCACAGTTGATGTTGAAAATGATGACACACCGGAAACACTGCAGAGAAGAATAATGGAAAATGTAGAATGGAAACTCCTTCCTAAAGCCGCTTCGCTTTTCTGCGAGGGACGTATTTCAATAGTTGACGGAAAAGCATACATTGACCGCAGCAAAAGTGAATGAAAAGACTTTTTTTGTTCACTGTAATTATCAAATCTACAGAGGAGAAACTTTTACTATGAAAATGCTTGACATTTATGAAGAACTTAAGAAAAATTCCTACCCTGGCAGAGGTATTGTAATCGGCAGATCTGCTGACGGAAAAAAGGCTGCGACAGCTTACTTCATCATGGGCAGAAGCGTAAACTCACGTAACCGTGTATTTACAGCAACATCAGACGGAATAAAAACAGAAGCTGCAGATCCTTCAAAGCTTTCCGATCCGCATCTTATCATATATTCACCTGTAAGAAAACTTGGAAATATCACAATCGTAACAAACGGTGATCAGACAGATACTATCTACGATAACATGGCAAAGGGTCAGACATTTGAACAGTCTCTCAGAACAAGAGAGTACGAAGATGATGCTCCGAACTATACTCCAAGAATTTCAGGTATCATGGAAATAGAAAACGGTTCATACAGCTATTCTATGTCTATTCTTAAGTCAGCAGACGGAAATCCTGACTGTGTTGAAAGATTCACATACAACTATTCTGCTCCTCTTGCAGGCACAGGACACTTTATTCATACATACATGGGTGACGGAAATCCGCTTCCGAGTTTCGAGGGTGAACCTGAAAAGATTTCAGTTCCTGATGATATTAACGAATTTACAGAAAAACTCTGGGATGCTCTTAATCCTGACAACAAGGTTTCACTCTTTGTTCGCTATATCGATATCGAAACAGGTGCTGAAGAAACAAAGATTGTAAATAAGTTTGAAAAAATCTGATACGGAGGAACAGAATAATGGCAAACGAAATGCTTTTAAAATACGGATGCAATCCAAACCAGAAGCCTTCAAGAGTATATATGGAAGACGGAAAAGATCTTCCGATTGAAGTACTCAACGGCAAGCCTGGCTATATAAATCTTCTCGATGCATTTAACGGCTGGCAGCTTGTAAGAGAACTTAAAGCTGCAACAGGCTACTGTGCTGCAACTTCATTCAAGCACGTTTCACCGGCAGGTGCTGCTATCGGCAAGCCGCTCACAGAAACAGAAGCAAAGATTTACTTTGTTGACGACCTCGGTGAACTCACACCAATGGCTGCAGCATATGCAAGGGCAAGAGGTGCGGACAGAATGTCATCATACGGGGACTTCATTGCACTTTCTGACGAATGTGATGCATGTACAGCAAAGATGATTCAGAGAGAAGTATCTGATGGTATTATCGCTCCTTCATACACAGACGAAGCTCTTGAAATTCTCAAGTCAAAGAGAAAGGGTACTTACAACATCATTAAGATAGATGCTGACTACGTACCGGCTCCTGTTGAAACAAAGCAGGTATTCGGAGTTTCTTTTGAACAGGGAAGAAACGAACTTAAGATTGACAGGGATATGCTCACAAATATCGTAACAGACAATAAGGATATTCCTGATGACAAGAAGGATGATCTTGTTATAGCTCTTATCACTCTTAAGTACACACAGTCCAACTCTGTATGCTATGTTAAGAACGGACAGGCTATCGGTATCGGCGCAGGCCAGCAGTCAAGAATTCACTGCACAAGACTCGCCGGCAACAAGGCTGATATCTGGTGGCTCAGACAGCATCCAAAGGTTATGGGACTTCAGTTTGTTGATGATATCAGAAGACCTGACAGAGACAATACAATTGATGTATATATATCTGATGAATACGAAGACGTTCTTGCTGAAGGCGAATGGCAGAGACTGTTCAAGGTTAAGCCTGAAGTTCTTACAGCTGAAGAAAAGAAGGAATGGCTTGCAAAGAACACTGACGTATGTCTTGGTTCAGATGCATTCTTCCCGTTCGGTGACAATATCGAAAGAGCAAAGAAGAGCGGTGTTGCCTATATTGCTGAACCAGGCGGTTCAATCAGAGATGATCATGTTATCATGACATGCAACAAGTACAATATCGCAATGGCATTTACAGGAATCAGACTTTTCCATCACTGATAATTTTCAGTCAGACTGAGATTAATATGAAATAAAATTAATAATTATTTCTGTATCGCAGATGCGGATAAAAATCTGCATTTGCGATATATGTTTATTATAGGAGGTATATTTAAAATGAATGTACTCGTAGTAGGCGGCGGCGGACGCGAACATGCTCTTGTTATGAAAATTCATGAGAGCAGCAAGGTAGACAAGATTTACTGTGCACCTGGTAACGGTGGAATTTCAAGATATGCAGAATGTTTAAGTGATATAAAGGCAACTGATATTGACGGAGTGGTTGAAGCTGCCAAGAAGATCAGTGCTGACCTCGTTGTTGTAGCCCCTGATGATCCGCTTGTTCTTGGTATGGTTGATGCTCTTAACAAGGAAGGCTTTGCAACATTTGGTCCTGACAAGGCTGCTGCAATTATCGAAGGCAGCAAGGTTTTCTCCAAGGAACTTATGAAGAAGTACAATATCCCTACAGCCGCATATGAAGTGTTCTCATCAGCAATTGATGCAGTAAATTATCTTAAGGAAAAGAATGAATATCCGGCTGTAGTTAAGGCTGACGGTCTTGCTCTTGGCAAGGGTGTAATTATTGCTCAGAACTTCGAAGAAGCTGAAGACGCTGTTAAATCAATTATGGAAGACAGAATTTTCGGTGCAAGCGGTTCAAAGATAGTTATTGAAGAATTCCTTACAGGTCCTGAAGTTTCCGTTCTTTGCTTTACAGACGGCAAGACAATCAAGCCTATGATTTCTTCAATGGATCACAAGAGAGCTCTTGACGGAGATCAGGGACTGAATACAGGCGGTATGGGGACAATTGCTCCAAACCCTTACTATACAGAAAAAATTGCACAGGAATGCATGGAAACTATATTCAGACCTACAGTGGAAGCAATGAACATGGAAGGAAGAAAATTTAAGGGATGTCTTTACTTCGGACTCATGCTCACACCAAAGGGACCGAAGGTTATCGAATATAACTGCCGTTTCGGTGATCCGGAAACACAGGTAGTTCTTCCTCTTCTTGATACTGATATAATAGACATTATGATGGCAATTTACAATGAGACACTTGATTCAGTAAATGTAAGATGGAAAAATGAAGCTGCAGCATGTGTAGTAATGGCAAGCGGCGGATATCCGAAAAAGTACGAAACAGGTAAAGTTATCGAAGGACTTGATGCAAAGGGACAGGTAAGCGGAGCATTTGTTTATCATGCAGGAACAAAGTTTGAAGATGACAGGTTCCTTACTGCAGGCGGCCGTGTTCTTAATGTTACAGCTACAGGTAAAACACTTAAGGAAGCTGTTGAGCAGTCATACAGCTGTGTTAAGAAAATCAGTTTTGAAAACAGTCACTGCCGTTCAGATATCGGTGCGAGAGCTCTCGCAGCTGAAAATTAAGACCGGTTTCTGCGGAGGTGTTCTGTTTGAACAGATTTAACAGGATTAATAACTTCAGAGGCTATACAAAGATAGGTCTGCTTTCAAATTTAATGTTTGTTCTGTTCATAATAGTAACGATGATTTATTATTCCTATTATCTCAGAACCGGCAATATAAACGCAGTAGTGGAATTTATTGCGTATTCAATTGAAGTATCAGGATTTTTGCTTATGGCTGTCTCTGTTGTAGGATATGCTGTTAAGCTGAGAGACAGACTACTGTTAAAAATATTTATGTCAGTATATTTTGTGACTGAATTTACAATAATGATATTTGACTTTAATGTAATAGATGTTTCAGAATTCTATGCTCCGGCCTCGAAAGCCTTGATTTTGTCTCACTGTGTTTTTTCAGTTTTTGTCATAATGTGTTATTTGCAGCTTGAGACAAACAGTAAGCAGATACAGTATGCTGTTTCAATAGCAGCAGTTATTACCATGCTTGCATCTTTCTCAATTGTTTTCAATGTTCGTGTATATGCCAGTGTTCTTGTAAACTCTGTTGCATATATAGTTCTCTATTCCCTTATCCTTTTCTTTGATAAAAGAGATGAGATATACGTTGACTGTCACGGGGACGTGGCGAAAGTTTATGAGGACAAAGGTTTTTTTAACGATGAAGAATAGATAGATTTCAAAAAACATGAATCGATTATTTGATTCATGTTTTTTGAATAATACGGATAAAAGGAATTAATACTATATGAATGCAGAAACTAAAAAAACAAATGTAATTCTTGCCGCTGTTGATACGGGAGAATATGATATTGAAAGTTCAATTGCTGAACTTGAGGAACTGACAAAGACGGCAGGTGGTATAGTTGTCGGGGTCATTACTCAGAAGAGGCCTGCATTTGATCCTGGTTGCTGTATGGGAGCAGGTCGTCTTGAAGAACTGTCGGAAATGTGTAAAAACCTTGAGGCTGAACTCATTGTTTTTGATCATGAACTCAGTGCGACTCAGATAAGAAATATTGAAGAACTGACAGATGTCAGAGTAATCGACAGAACAATGCTGATACTGGATATTTTTGCAGCAAGAGCAAGAACCAGTGAAGGTAAACTTCAGGTTGAACTTGCTCTTCAGAAATACAGGCTTCCACGTCTTACAGGTATGGGTGTCGAACTTTCGCGTCTTGGTGGCGGTATAGGTACAAGAGGACCGGGTGAAACCAAACTTGAAACCGACCGTCGTCATATCAAAAGAAGGATAAATATGCTTGAAGATGAACTCAGACTTCTTGAGGAAAGAAGAATGAGGATGAGACAAAGACGTAAAAAGGACAGTGTGCTCACAGCTGCAATAGTTGGTTATACTAATGTGGGAAAGTCCACATTACTGAATGCACTTACTGAAGCAGGTGTGCTTGCAGAAAACAAGCTTTTTGCCACTCTTGATACTACTTCACGTTCAATCGAACTTCCTGACGGAAGAAGTGTTATGCTTATAGATACTGTCGGGCTTATCAGAAGACTTCCGCACAGTCTTGTAGAGGCGTTTAAATCAACTCTTGAAGAAGCTGCTTCTGCCGATCTTATTATTGAGATAATAGATTCTTCTTCACCGGAGGCACCTGAACAGATAAAGGTGACTCACGATCTGCTTGAAGAACTCGGATGTGAAAATATACCTCATATGTATGTTCTCAATAAATGCGATATGGGCGATCCTATGGTAAGCCTTCCGTCAGATCTTCCGCAGGTAAAAATCTCGGCACTGAACAAAACCGGATTTGACAGACTTCTTACCGTTGTCTGTGAACTTCTTCCTGAAACAGCAAGAAGAATGAAACTGGTTATCCCTTATGACCAGAGTGGACTTCTCAGTAAGATTCGCAGTTTTGGAAAAGTATACTCCGAAGAATACTCTGAGAACGGAATACTGACAGAAGCACTTGTTGATGTGAGACTTCAGAAAATGTGTGAAGAATTTGAAATAAAAAATAATGTTTGATTAGAAGGGAAGAATAATTTATGAATACCGTTCTGTTGAATCAGATGCTTCAGCTTTTTATGATAATGGGTGTCGGATATGTTCTTTTTAAACTTAAATATATAGATATACCATTCAGTCAGAAACTTACAAAACTTTTGCTTGATATAACTTTGCCGTTTATGATATTATCGTCAGTAATGAGCGGAAATGCAGACAAGGATTTTTCAAAGATAGGTATTGTTTTTGTTGTTTCATTCAGTATGTATGTATTTCTCACCGTACTGAGTATAATCGTCGCTAAAGTCTTTCGTTTTCCACCTAAAGAACAGGGAATGTATATGTTTATGCATATGTTTTCAAATACTGCATTCATGGGATTTCCGGTTATCAATGCCTTGTTTGGAAACGAGGCTATGATTTATACAGCGATTCTGAATATATTTTTCAATCTTTTTTCATTTACAGTCGGCATAGTAATGGTGAACTATGATGCTTCCGTAAAGAAGAAGGGGACGTCATTTTCAGGGATGTTTGATCTGAAAAATCTTCTCACTCCGGGAACAACTGGTTCACTGGCAGCAGTTGTAATCTATTTTATTCCGGTTGAGTTTCCGTCTGTCATAAGAGGGGTATTTTCATCAGTAGGAGGACTTACTTCAACACTGGCCATGCTCCTTATCGGTTCGACTCTTGCGAAGATGCCTGTGAATATCATTTTCAATGACTGGCGTGTGTATTTGTTTACGGCTGTAAAGCAGGTGATTATTCCAGTTCTTGTATGGCCTCTTATGAAGCTGCTCATAGATGATACACTTATCAGATCGGTAATGTTCATTCTGTTTCTTATGCCGGTTGGAAATACTGCAGTTCTCTTTGCTTCGAGATATCAGAAAAATGAAGAGCTGGCAGCTAAAACAGTTTTTGTAACAACCCTGGCTTCCATTCTGACAATTCCTCTTTGTCTGAATGTTCTGAAAGTCTTATAAAAAAATCAGGAGAAAAGATATATGGATACAAAAAAGAATAAAATCAGTAAAATGACTCTCACTGAGAAAGCTGCACTTGTTCACGGTGCTTCTTTCTTCGGCAGTGCTGAGTTTCCAAAGCTTGGAATAAGGAGAATTCAGTTTCTTGACGGTGGTACCGGGATAAATTATGAGCAGCTTTTCGGGGATTTCTGTTCGGAAAGGGAACCGGATAAAAATTCTGAAGTTGTTGCAGGAAACGTACATCTTCAGAATGTAATAAAAAATTTTTATTCACCGGAAAATCTTGATGAAGAAGAGACAGCTCTTCATTCATGGATAAAGGGTAAACTGGAGGAAAGAACAGGAATGACAGGTATGTCTCCGGGATGTTTTCCGCCTGGAATACTTCTTGGTGCAACATTTAATCCTGATGTTGTCCGTGAAACCGGTGAGGCACTTGGTGCGGAAGCGGCAGCATACGGAATTGATGTACTGCTTGGAACACCAAATGTAAATATCCATCGTGATCCCCTTGGAGGAAGAATTTTTGAAGGATACTCTGAAGATCCCTGTGTAGTTTCTGAACTTGCACCTGAACTTGTAAAAGGTGTTCAGAAGTATCCTGTAGCTGCAAATGTCAAACATTTCGCAGTAAACAATCAGGAGACAAACAGAGTTGGAATTGAGGTAAAAGTATCTGAAAGAGCACTTGAGGAAATATATCTTCCGGGTTTTAAAGCCTGCGTTGAGAATGGCGGGGTAAAAACTGTTATGAGTGCCTATAACAGGATAAACGGAGTTCCATGTACAGAAAACAGCTGGCTTCTCAGGGAAAAACTTCGTAATGAATGGAAGTTTGACGGTATGACAGTATCCGACTGGGGCGCTGTAAAAAACTCCTGTGCGTCTATAGAAGCGGGAAACAATCTTTCTATGCCCGGACCTCCTGAGGACTGCAGCGGGCTTGTAACTGCGATAAAGGAAGGAATTGTGTCTGCTGATCCTCTTAATGAGTCTGTTCTGAGCATTCTTAAACTTACAGAGTATATTGATGAAAAAAAGGAAAAATACAAAAGCAGATTTTCATCGGCTTCAGAACTAATGAAATTCACTGACAAAGCAGCGTATGATGCGGCAGCAGAGGGTATTGTTCTCTTAAAAAATGAAAGAAATATATTTCCTCTGACAGATAAAGTAAATAAAGTTTTAGTTACAGGAACCGGTTCGGAAAACCTGGTTACATGCGGTGAGGGAAGTGCAGGTGTTGTAACTGACAGAAACACATCGTTTTCGTACGAGCTTGCACAGATAATGGGAGAAAACCGCGTAAGTGTAAATCCTTCTGTTACCGGTCGCGTCAAAGGTGAAGGTGAAATATTTATTGTGGTTGCTTCTCTTACGGGGATGGAAGGAAATGACCGCATTAATATGAAACTTGACAGCAGAGACAGAGCTGTACTGAGAGAACTTGCACTTGAGAAACAGAGCGGAAAGGATTTCAGAATAGCCCTGATTCTAAATGTGTGCGGCCCGGTATCACTTTCGGAGTATGAACCTTATGTTGACGGAATCTTCTGTATGTTTCTTCCTGGTATGCAGGGAGGAAAGGCGATGGCTGATATAATTACCGGCAGAGTTAATCCTTCAGGTAAACTTCCTGTTACTTTTCCTGTGCATTACCGTGATACTCCGACTTATATAAATTTTCCGGGAGACGGATGTGAAGTGAATTACGGAGAGGGTATATTTGTCGGATACAGATATTATGAAAAGAAAAAAATCAAGCCGGCTTATGCATTTGGTTTTGGTCTGTCATATACATCATTTGAGATAAGCGATGTGCGAACTTCTGCAGAGCGTTTCAGTGACAAACTTACTGTTTCAGGCAGAATAAAAAATACCGGTGAATATGCAGGTGCACAGGTAGTTCAGATTTATATCACTGATGTATTTTCAACATGTCCGAAACCTGCCAAGGAACTTAAGAAGTTTAAAAAAATCTTTCTGAACCCGGGTGAATCAAAAAAATTCGAATTCGTTCTGGACGAAAATGATTTTTCATACTTTGATTCGGATTACGGAAGATTTTTGTGTGAGGAAGGTTACTTTGACATTGTGGTCGCAACTTCTTCAACTTCAGATGATGTGTCAGCAATCAGACGCGTATACAGGGAAGGTACGAGTCCGTACAGTTTCGGACTGAATTCTACAGTTAAAGTTTTCTATGAAAATCCTTCGCTTAAGGAACTGCTGCTGAAATTCTGGACATCAGAAAACTTTGATACCGGCTTACTGGAAAGCTGTTACAGGTATACTCCGGGAAGAAAGCTGTATGAAATTCTTCCAAAAATTGTTGATTCGGATACCGATACCAATCAGAGACTTGAACGGTTTCTCGAAGATGTTTCCAGAATTGAAAAGAGATAAAAGAATCCCGCATGGTTTTAAATCATGCGGGATTTTTTCAGAATATTGTATTTCTGTCTTCACAGATATTTGAACAGAGTTCAGCAAAAGGATATGAGTTTTTTAGCTCTTTACAGGCTTCTGCTGCCTTGTTTCTGTCGGTAAAAATTCCGAATACAGCTGCACCGCTGCCAGTCATAAGTGTACCTGATGAGCCGTGTTTTTTCATAATAGATTTGATGCTGGCGATATCACCGGGAAGAGTGGTAAGTTCGAAAGTATTTAGTGCTGAACTCATGAGAGTCGTGATGTTATCATTTGCACATGCATTTAAAATACGCTCACTATCCTGATGTTCAGGATCTGAGAGACTGTCTATTTCTTTATACGCACCTGCAGTCGATACACCTTCCGTACCTTTTGCGACAACAATGAAGTGTTCAGACAGCGGTTTAAGCTCCGTAATGATATCACCTATACCGGTTATATGTGCAAGTCCGCCCTTAATGAAGAACGGAGTATCAGCACCGGTTCTGACGGAGATTTCCATGAGCTGCCTGTCTGTCATATGAGTATCAAATATGCGATTCAGAACTCTGAAAACACCTGCAGCATTCGTACTTCCGCCGCCCATACCGGCCTGACACGGAATATTCTTTTGAATGTGGATATTTATGCCGGGATTTTTAACTCCTGTTGTACTGAAAAATACATCGGCAGCTTTCCAGACAATATTTCTTTCATCACACGGAACTTCAGGAACATTACACGAAACAGTTGTTTTTTCAGAATCATTCAGGGAAACGGTAACAGTATCGGATACTGATATTTCCTCGAATATGCTGTCAATATTGTGATAACCGTCAGACCTTCTGCCGGTTACATCAAGCGTAAGGTTTATCTTGGCATATGTTTTAATGGAAAATGATTTGTTCATGCTTTTGCAAACCTCGCTTTATTGTTTTATCTCACTGAGAAATTCTTCAATTCTTGATATAGCTTCGCTTATATGCTTGAGTGAGTAAGCATAGGAAACCCTTATAAAGCCTTCACCGCATCCGCCAAATGCATTTCCTGGAACAACTGCAACTTTCTTTGTGTACAGCAGTTTTTCACAGAATTCTTCACTTGATAAACCGGTGCTCTTTATGCAAGGAAATACATAGAATGCACCTTCAGGTGTAAAGCAGTTCAGACCGAGTCTGTTGAATGCATCAGTAACAAATCTTCTTCTGGTATTATATTCGTTTACCATCTTTTGTACTTCATCTTCACAGTTTTCAAGCGCTTCGACAGCAGCATACTGGCTGACAGTAGGAGAGCACATGATTGCATACTGGTGGAGTTTTACAATCTGTTCGGCAACCGGATGCGGGGCACATGCATATCCGAGACGCCATCCTGTCATGGCGAATGCCTTTGAAAATCCGTTTATAAGGACAGTTCTTTCACGCATTCCTTCTATCTCTGCGATAGAACAGTGCTTCTTGCCATAAGTAAGTTCTGAATATATTTCATCAGAAAGAACCATTATATCTGTTTCTCTGAGAACCTCAGCAATTTTTTCAAGATCCTCACGTTCCATGATAGCACCTGTAGGATTGTTAGGAAACGGAAGAATAAGAAGTTTTGTTTTATCAGTTATTTTGCTTCTGAGTTCATCAGCAGTAAGTCTGAAGTTATTTTCCACTTTTGTTTCAATAGGAACAGGAATACCGCCTGAAAGCTGAACAATAGGGGAATAGCACACAAAGCTCGGTTCAACTATCAGTACTTCGTCTCTCGGTTCAACTATTGAACGAATTGAGATGTCAATAGCCTCGGAACCGCCTACGGTGACTATTATTTCTCCGGCCGGGTCATATTCAATGCCTGTTTTTTTCTTTGTATAACGGCTTATTGATTCTCTGAGAGCCTCGAGTCCGGCATTTGCGGTGTAGACAGTTCTTTTTGTTTCAATTGTATGGATGGCTTTCTGTCTTACAGCCCATGGTGTCTGAAAATCAGGTTCACCGACGCCAAGACTTATAACATCATCCATTTCTGCCGCAATATCAAAGAATTTTCTTATGCCTGACGGCTTTATCTGCTGAATGGTCTTGTTGAGTATTTTACTGTAATCTGTCACGGAGAAATAAACCCTCTTTCATCTTTGCTGTAATCAGTTTCAATAATAGTTCCTTTTTCTTTATACCGCTTAAGAACAAAGTGAGTAGCTGTGGATATTACGCCTTCAATGGTAGACAGTTTCTTTGCAACAAACAAAGCGATGGTCTTGAAATCAGCACCTGTAACTGTTACAGCCAGGTCGTATGTTCCTGACATAAGTGTAACACTTTCCACTTCATCATAGAGCATTATTGATTTTGCAAGGTCGTCAAAACCGCAGTCTTTTTTAGGTGTGACACGAAGCTCAATAAATGCAGTAACAGTACTGTCGGGAATTTTTTCTTCATTGAGTATAACACTGTACCCCATTATTGTTCCGTTTTTTTCGTATTCTTTTATTTTCGCTTCAACTTCTGATTCTGAGATGCCAAGCATTGACGCGAGCTGGCTGTTTGTGAATCTTGCGTTCTGTTTAAGCAGATTAAGTAAATCGTCCATAAAATCTTCCTTTCTTCACAGTGTTTTCTGCGATTTGTATTTACAGCGATATTCCGTATGGAACATGCTTTTTGAAATAATAAATTTTATCAAATCCGGCATCCTTTGCAAGCTGACATCCGTTCATTACACCGGAGCCTATATCTGATGTTCTGTGGGCATCTGATCCTATTGAAATAATTCTGCCCCCGCATTCTCTGAAAAGACAGATAAGTTCAAAGTCCGGAAAAGTTTTACCGTATAGTTGCCTGAGTCCGGAGGTGTTTATTTCTATACCCTTGTCTTTTTCAGCAAGTTCAGTGAAAATCAAACGTATCTTTTCTTCGAACGGTTTCAGATTTACAGGTATTCTGGCCTCTCCGCATATATATCTGAGGGGATATGTCAGATGACCGAGTATGTCGAATTTTCCCCATTTGCACAGACTTACAACTTCGTCGAAATATTCATCCAGAATTCTGTTTATATCTTCTTTTCCGTAGTCAAGAAATGCGAAATCATCACGTCCGTTAAGTTCATGAATCGAACCGATAATGAAATCAAGACGTTCATCAGCAGCAATTTCATCTGCAAATTCAAAATTCTGTACAGCCTGACCAAGTTCAATTCCGTTTACAAATACAGTGCCGGATGAGTCGTTTTTCATAACTTCAGTGTTTTCAAGCATTGATTTTCTGAAAATATCTCTGTTGTAAAAGTAGTGTTCTTCATTTTTATGGACAGTTTTATATTTTTCCGGTCCATCGGGACGGTTGGCTTCGCAGTGTTCGGTAACCGCTATCGCCTTAAGTCCAAGAGAACAAGCCTTTTGGTATGAAGCTGCAGCGCAGTCGTAACCGTCAGGGGATATTGCAGTATGAGTATGACAGTCTATCATTGTTTTCCTCTTTTCAGATTTACTATTAAGGGAGCTTTTCTATATGCCCGTCTCTGAACATTGAGAATTTGTCAAGGGGCAGATTTTCAATATTTTTCAGAATGCTTCTGTCATCTGCTGTACTGAGAAGTTTTTCACGGGCTTTGCTTATCTCGGCAGGTGCACGGTGATTTGAAGGCCCGCCTACACATCCGTCAGGACATGCCATACCTTCGATAAAGTCTTCAGGGAGTTTTCCGGCTTTAAGAAGTGCCAGTGCTTTGCGGCATTCGAGAGCACCGGTTGCCTTGCACAGACGTATGTCTGTGGTATCTTCACCACGTTCCTTCATACATTCTATTACCGCATTGGCTACACCGCCTGCAGAAGCGAAACGCTTGCCCCATACAGATGATTCCTGATACTGCTCATCTGTTTCTTCAAACTCAAGATCCTTTGAGCGCATCAGAACTCTGAGTTCTCCGAATGTAATTGCGAAATCAGCATTGCCGCTGACAGATTTGTCAAGTGTTTCTGATTTTTTTGCAATGCACGGACCTATGAATACAGTTACACATTCAGGATAGAGGTGTTTGAGGTATCTTGAAACTGCACACATAGGGGAGACTACTTCTGACATATTTTCCTTATACTGTTCAGGGAAGTTGTTTCTGAGCATGTTAATGAATGCAGGGCAGCATGAGGTTGTCATTCTGCGGCCTTCCTTCTTTGCCTCAGCCCATTCTGCAGATTCATAGGCTGCGGTGATATCAGCCCCAAGACCTACTTCAATCATATCATCAAAGCCTAATTTAATAAGTGCATTCTTTATTGACTGAAGGGAAACCTTTTCTCCGAACTGACCTTCAATTGAAGGGGCACACATGGCGATAACTTTTTTGCCGTTTCTGATTGCATCAATAATCTGGACAAGGTATGTTTTTGAACTGATTGCACCAAAAGGACAGCTGTGTATGCAGTGACCGCAGTTAATGCATTTGGATTCATCAATTACACAGAATCCGTTTTCATCAAATGAGATTGCACCTACAGGACATACTTTTTTACATGGTCGTACAAGATGGACGATAACTCCGTACGGGCATGCTGAAGCACATTTTCCGCATTCTCTGCATTTGTTCGGATCGATGTGAGATCTTTTATCGCCGATTGAAACAGCCCCGAAGTTACATGAACTGAAACATGCTTTACCAAGGCAGAGACGGCAGTTGTCAGTTACAGTGTATGTTGAGATAGGGCACTGGTCACATGCAGCCTGAATAACCTGAACAACATTGTTTGAGCCGGGATTTGCTGTTGTGTTTTTTCCTCTGGCAAGCTTTATTCGCTGCGTTACTACTTCGCGTTCCTTGTAGATACAGCATCTGTACTGTGGTTTTGGTCCGGGTATGAGTTCATATACAAGAGAGTCAAGGTGATCTTCGTCAAGTTCATCGTTCCATGCAAGTCTTGCTACATGTTCAAGTACTTTATGTTTAAATGAGATAAACATATTATCGTTTGTAATCATGTATAAATCTCCTTAATTATTTTTCTGCGCTGGTTTCTTCTGTCTGTTCTTCGGTTTCAGCAGCATTTTCCTTTGGAGTTCTGTCAATTTCTATGTCGGATGAATATGTGAATTCTGAAAGAACTGAGATTTCCTGACCTGATGAATTATCAGATGATTTTACACTCAGGACAAATCCTGTTTCAGGATCGATAGTGATTGTGTCCGCTCCTGCTTCTGTGCCGTCGGTTGAGATTTTTACAGTGGCGATATATTTGCCCCCTTCTTCCTTTACATCTCCGAGTTCAGCTTCAAGGTCGGAATATCCGAGGACCGTATTTTCAAACATAGTCTGAAAATCTGAATCAGTAAACTTATCTGTTGTACATCCTACAGGTGACTGATTATAGACATGCTGATCATTTTTGTCATTTGACATATAGATAAGATTGAAGTAGTTGTCAGGATAGTTCGCAACCTGATTAATCTCTATTATATCATCTGTCTTTTTATAGCAGAGATAAATCTCAGCATTGTCAACATTATCATCGCCGAAGCCGCTGTAATCAAGTGTCTGTTTGAAACCGCCTTTGTATTCAACCATGTTTACCGGTTTTGTTCTGTCTATAATTTTCTCAAGAGTAACATCAGAAACTGAAGAATAGTATGGCGCCGCCTCTGTTTCCGATGAGTTCTGTGTTTCCGTACCGCATCCTGTGAATGTGAAGAACATTGATGCAGCAAGTATAAATGAAAGATTTTTTTTCATATTAGTCCATCCTTAAAAAGCATTATAATAATATAATAACATATTAATATGTATCGGTCAATAAAATTTTTGATTACTGATAAATGGTGTTGAATTTATCCCGTTGATATGATATACTTATAACTATAAATAAAATGGAGAAGTAAATAAAATGGAGATGAAAACGAATGAAAATTAAATTCAATGCAAAGTATAACACCATAGCATTTTATGCGGTGCTGGTCTTTGCGGTATGTATTCTGCTGGTTCTTCTTGCTTTCAGACTTGATGCATTCATTTCAGTGATACGAAGAATCATGACAGCAATTTCTCCCGTTATCTGGGGGCTGGTTATTGCGTATATTATGAACCCGCTTGTCAGAAAACTTGAAGGCATTTTAAGCAGGAAAGTATTCAAAAAGAAAAAGCAGGCTAATCTCTGCAGGTCACTCAGTATTGTAGGTGCATCATTAATTGGTGTGCTGGCTATAGTGTCAGTTATTGCTATGGCGGTGCCTCAGATGGTGGAAAGTATTTCTACGCTGTTCAATAATATGCCTGATTATCTTAATTCATTTTATGTTTCGATGCTCGAATATCTTGAAAAACATCCTGAGATAAACGATCAGGTGACCGAATGGTTTGAACAGCAGTTTGCTGATGCTGAAAATCTTGTTCTTGGCTGGATTAATGATCTGAAGCCTGCCGTTGAAAAATATCTTATATTAATCAAGGACGGCCTTTTTAATTTCCTTATCGGTGTCAAGGATTTTCTGCTTGGGTACATTGTTTCGGTTTATCTTCTTTTCAGCAAGGAACATTTTATAACACAGTTCAAAAAACTTTGCTACGCAGTTTTTCCTAAGAAAGTATATGACGTTTTTATGGTAAAAGGCTCTCATGCCAACAGTATTTTCAGTGATTTCCTTGTGGGAAAGGCGCTGGATTCACTTATAATCGGAATGCTTTGCTTTATCATACTCGTGATTTTCCAGATTCCTAACGCAATGCTTATCAGTTTTATAGTAGGCGTTACAAATATGATTCCTTTCTTCGGTCCTTTTATCGGTGCAATTCCTTCAGCAGTGCTTGTTATCCTTACAGCACCGCAGAAAACTATTGCATTTATAATAATTATCCTTGTGCTTCAGCAGTTTGACGGAAATATCCTCGGACCAAAGATAATAGGAAACAAACTGAATCTTCCTACATTCTGGATAATGTTCTCAATCTTCTTCTTTGGAAATCTTTTTGGATTTATAGGAATGCTTGCCGGTGTTCCGGTATTCGCAGTAATCTATACTCTGACCAAAGAATTTGTTGATGAGCGTATCAGGTTTAAAAACATTGATTTGCTTAAGAAGGGTGAAGATGACGATACGGAAGAACTAAAAGCAGAATTTGAAGATGATGATGTTTATACAGAATAAAAATCAGACGGAAAGAAAACTCTTTCCGTCTGATTTTTTTAGCTTAATTCAAAAGATCCAGTATACAGTCTGTAGTAAGTTCCCCTTGCTGCAATAAGCTGGTCGTGGCTGCCACGCTCTATTATTCTGCCCTGGTCCATAACCAGAATTACATCTGAATTTCTGATAGTGGAAAGTCTGTGAGCAATAACAAATACGGTACGTCCCTTCATAAGAGCGTCCATACCTTTCTGAACAATAAGTTCAGTTCTTGTATCAATCGAACTTGTTGCTTCGTCAAGAATCATCAGAGGAGGATTTGCAATTGCAGCTCTGGCAATTGATAATAGCTGTTTCTGACCCTGTGAAAGATCGGAACCATCCCCTTTGATTATGGTGTTATAGCCATCCGGAAGCATTCTGATAAAGCTGTCTGCGTTTGCAAGTTTTGCCGCTGCAATACATTCTTCATCAGTAGCATCAAGATTTCCATATCTTATGTTATCCATAACTGTTCCGCTGAACAGATTTACATCCTGAAGAACAACACCAAGAGAGCGGCGAAGATCGCTTTTTCTGATTTTGTTGATATTTATATCATCATATCGTATCTTACCGTCCTGGATATCATAGAAACGGTTAATAAGATTTGTAATGGTTGTTTTGCCTGCACCTGTTGAACCTACAAGAGCTATTTTCTGTCCCTGTTCGGCATACAGAGTTATATCGTTCAGAACCATTTTTTCAGGGGTGTAACCAAAATCAACATGATCGAAAATAATTCTTCCCTGAAGCGGAGTATATGTTACACTGCCGTTTTCATGCCTGTGCTTCCATGCCCATAAGCCTGTTCTTACAAGGCACTCAGACAGCTGACCATTGCGTTCTACGGCATTTACAAGTTCAACATATCCTTCATCCTCTTCAGGAGATTCATCAAGAAGACTGAATATTCTTCCAGCACCTGCGAGAGCCATTACAACGGAATTTACCTGCTGTGAAACCTGTGAAATGCTCTGGCAGAACTGTCTTGTCATACCGAGATAGGTTACAATAACCGGAACTGAGAGGATATTTTCTCCGCCGGCTAATGAACGCAGGGAAGGGTTAAACCATCCGTTTATTGAAATGATACCTCCGATAAAAGCAACAAGAACATACAGGATGTTTCCGATGTTGCCCATTATAGGCATGAGAATATTTGCAAATTTGTTGGCGTTTTTTGCATCTTCAAAAAGCTGTTCATTGAGTCTGTTAAAATCCTGCTTTGAAGATTCTTCATGGCAGAAGACTTTTACAACTTTCTGGCCGTTTATCATTTCCTCGATATAACCTTCTGTCTTACCAAGTGATTCCTGCTGTCTGATAAAGAATCTGGCAGAATTTCCTCCTACAGTTTTTGTTACCATAAACATAAATACAACACCGGCACCCACTGTGAGCGTAAGCCATAAACTGTAGTACAGCATTATAAAAAGAAGAGATACAATAGTAAGTGCTGATGACACAACGTTTGGCAGAGCCTGTGAAATCAGCTGGCGGAGTGTATCAATGTCGTTTGTATAATGTGACATGATATCTCCGTGGTTGTGTGTGTCAAAGTATTTGACAGGAAGAGACTGCATTTTCTTAAATACTTTTTTTCTTAGTCTGTACAGAAATCCCTGCGTTATAACAGCATTCAGCCTTGTATATACAAATGATGCAGCAAGACCAACTGCAAATACAGCTGCCATTCCGCAGATTATTTTTATTACAGAAGGGCGGAGGCTTTTGTAGACTTCCTTGAACTGAGATGTTTCAGTGTATCCGTTGCTTCGTATAGCTGAAAGACCTTCTGTAATAATGCCTGCAATTTTTTCAATGAATACAGATGGTACAGTGCTTACAAGTGCAACTATAACCATTCCGGCTATTACAATTATAAGCTGAGACCTGTATTCGCTGAAGAGCATTTTTATAAGCCTTCCGAGAGTTCCTTTCTGAGGAGCCGGTCCGGCAGGTCCTTTATTATGCATTTAAACTGCCTCCTTTTATCTGTGATTCATATACTTCACGGTAAATTATACTTTTCTGAAGCAGCTGTTCATGAGTACCGATTGATTCAATGCGTCCGCTGTCCATAACAAAGATTGCATCACAGTCCTGAACAGATGAGATACGCTGTGCGATAATGAGCTTTGTTGTATTCGGTATTTCTTCTCTGAATGCTTTTCTGAGAAGTGCATCTGTACGTGTATCAACAGCACTTGTTGAGTCATCAAGTATAAGGATTTTCGGTTTTTTAAGCAGGGCTCTTGCAATGCAGAGTCTTTGTTTCTGACCACCGGAAACATTTGTTCCGCCTTGTTCTATATAGGTATCATACCCGTTTGGAAATCTGTTTATAAATTCATCTGCCATTGCAAGGCGGCATACTCTCTGAATTTCAGCATCTGAAGCATTCGGATCACCCCATCTGAGGTTTTCCTTTATTGTACCTGAGAAAAGTACATTTTTCTGAAGAACGACAGCAACTTCATTTCTGAGAGTTTCAAGATCATACTGTCTGACATCGGTTCCGCCTACAAGAACGCGGCCTTTTGTAACATCATATAATCTTGATATGAGGCTTACAAGAGTTGTTTTTGAAGAACCTGTTCCGCCGATTATTCCAATTGTCATACCTGAGGGAATACGAAATGTGACATCATTTAAAGCATATGATGAACATCCGTCGTATCTGTATGAAACATTATCAAAAATTATTTCACCGTTCGGAATATCTTTAACAGGGGAGTCAGGATTTTTAATTGAGCTTTCCTCGTTAAGAACTTCAGAGATACGGCTGGCAGATTCAATGGACATTGTAATCATTACAAATATCATAGACACCATCATAAGACTCATAAGTATCTGAATTGAGTATGTGAGCATACCTGAAAGGGTGCCTATACCAAGCTTTGCCGCATTGGTTGATATAACGATTTTTGAACAGAAAAAGGAAATCAGTATCATTATGATATAAATTGAAAGCTGCATAAGCGGATGGTTGAGAGCAATGAGTTTTTCCGCCGTTGTAAAGTCGTCACAGACTTCCTTTGCGGCAGCGTTGAATTTATCTGTCTCGTACTTTTCGCGGACAAATGATTTAACAACACGCATTCCTTTTATATTTTCCTGTACTGATTCGTTAAGTTTGTCGTATTTTTTAAAAACACGTACAAAAACAGGACGAACAACGCCGATTATTTTGAATAAACCAAAACCAAGAAGCGGAATAACAACTGCAAAAATCAGTGAAAGCTTTCCACCAAGTCTGATTGACATGATAAATGCAAAAATCAGCATGAACGGGCATCTCACTGCGATTCTGATAATCATCATATATGCCATCTGGATGTTGTTTACGTCAGTTGTCATTCGTGTAACAAGACTGGAAGACGAAAATTTATCTACATTTGAAAATGAGAAATCCTGTATTTTGTAAAACAGATCGTGACGTAAATTTTTTGCAAAACCACATGAGGCTGTTGCACAGTAATCACCTGACAATACACCGAAAGTGAGTGAAACAAATGCCAGAATAACAAGTATTATACCGTATTTCACTATTGTTCCGATTCCGCAGCCGTCCTGAATATTATTTATCAGATCTGCGATAAGAAGAGGCAGTATACATTCCACGATTACCTCAAGGGACACAAAAAACGGGGTTAGAAGGGATGCTTTTTTGTATTCTCTGACGCATCCCATTATGGTTTTTATCATTTTATCATCCTCTCGAAAAATGTTTACAGTGAAAAATGTTTTGTCCGTAAGCGGAAAAACACACACCTTTTAATTATACTACTTTATATATTAAAAGTCAAATTTTCCATGAGAACCTTTTTTTTATAATTACATAAAATAATGTATAGCAATAAAACGGAGGTAATTATGAACAGAGCGTTTCTTGTTGCAGGCGGGGACCTGCGTATGAAGTATGCTGCAGGACGGCTTGCTGAAAACAGTGGTAATTCGGTATACCTTACCGGTAATAATTTTAATTCGGAACTACCTGAAGGAGTAAAATATATAAATGATTTTTCTGAAACAGGAAGAATTTTTGATTATCTTGTGCTTCCGGCTCCCTCTACAACAGACGGAGAAACTGTAAATGCACCTTTTTCAGAAAAAAACTGTTATCTTTCAGGTTTTCTGTCTCTTATGAAAAGAAAAGGAATTGTTTTCGGCGGAATGATAAATGAAACAGTAGAAAAAATTTTTCTGCCTTCAGAAATAGAAATATATGATTACCTGAAGTGTGAAGAATTCAGTATCCGTAATGCAGTTCCTACGGCTGAAGGAGCAATACAGATTGCTATGGAAGAGATGCCTTCTGTATTATATGGAAAAGAGATTCTTATTACAGGATATGGACGGATTGCACGTGTCCTCTCTAAAATCCTGTGTGCTATGGGATGCAGTGTAACTGTTTCTGCCAGAAAAAAGTCAGATATAGTATGGGCCTCTGTATATGGCTGCAGAGGAGTAACTATATCTGAGGCGATGAAAAATCCGGAATCATACGATGTTATTTTTAATACTGTACCAGCAGTAATAATGGGAAGAGAAACACTTGGCAGGATTAAAAGGAACTGTCTGATTATTGAACTTGCTTCTTCTCCGGGCGGAATTGATTTAAGCTATGCATCTGAATACGGGCATAAAATTATTCGTGCATCCGGGCTGCCCGGGAAAAAGTCACCTGAAACTGCCGGATGTATAATTGCCGATACTGTAATGGATTATATTTCAGAAAGGAGTATGATGTATGAATGATTTTGACGGACTGAAGATAGGGTATGCTGTTACAGGTTCTTTTTGTACATTCAGTCGGGCGTTTGAACAAATGAAAATTCTCAGAGAGATGAATGCTGAAGTTATTCCTGTTTTGTCGTTTTCTGGCAGCAGTATGGATACACGTTTCGGGAAGGCTTCAGAGAATATACAAAAAATTACAGAAATCTGTGGAATTAAGCCTATTCTTACAATTGAGGATGCAGAACCGATAGGACCGAAAAAAATGACAGACGTCATGGTTGTAGCTCCGTGTACAGGAAACACACTTGCCAAGCTTGCAGGAAGCATAACAGACTCACCGGTAACAATGGCTGTAAAGTCGCATCTGAGAAACTCCGGACCGGTTATATTAAATATATCAACCAATGATGCGCTTGCCGGTTCACTTAAAAATATCGGAATGCTTATGAATATGAAAAATTATTATTTTGTTCCTTTTTCCCAGGATGACAGCAGAAAAAAACCATCTTCACTTGTAGCAGATTTTTCTCTGATTCCTGATACCATATTGTCAGCAATTGGTGGTGTACAGATTCAGCCGGTAGTTCGCTGAGCTGTAAAATATCCTGTCAGTATAATATTCTGGCAGGATATTTTTTTATATCCAGTGATACGAAAATACATATATGAAAATAAAAATAAGAAAATCAAAAAAATATAGTGACAAATCATAGCATATATGTTAATATAGAAAATAGGCAAAAAATTTTATTGAGGAAGAGGTAGCAAAATGTCGTTTTTAGAGATTTTAAAGGCAGTTTTTTTTGGAATTGTTGAAGGTATCACGGAATGGCTTCCTGTAAGCAGTACAGGACATCTTATTCTGCTTGACGAATTTATACAACTGAATGAGTCTGACGAATTCAAAAGTATGTTTGATGTTGTCATACAGCTTGGAGCTATAATGGCCGTTGTTGTGCTTTACTGGAAACAGATTTTCCCGTTTTCTTTCAAAACCAAACCGGTTATAAAAAAGGATATATTCACTTTGTGGTTTAAGATACTTACAGCATGTATACCAGCAGCTGTTGTAGGACTCCTTTTTGATGAGGTTTTTGAAAAATACTTTTATAATCCGGTGTCTGTTTCAATAGCTCTCATTGTTATCGGTATTGCTTTTATTATTCTTGAGTCAGTAAATAAAGGAAAGAAAACCAGAGTAAACAGTCTCGGTGAAATTACATTTAAGGATGCATTGCTGATTGGAGTATTCCAGCTTCTTGCAGCAATATTTCCGGGAACATCAAGATCCGGCTCAACGATTATGGGCGGACTTGCAATCGGGGTATCAAGAAGCGTAATTGCTGAGTTTACGTTTTTCCTTGCCATACCTGTTATGTTTGGTGCAAGCCTTCTTAAGATAGTAAAATTCGGTCTGGATTTTACAGCTTCACAGGCGATGATACTTGGTATAGCAATGGTTGTAGCTTTTGCAGTTTCAATAGTGGTTATAAAATTTCTTATGGGTTATATTAAGAAACATGATTTTAAAGTATTCGGATGGTACAGAATTATACTTGGTGCTTTAGTACTTATTTATTTTGCTGCAGTAAAATAATTAGACTGACATACCTGATATCTGAAACCGGATATCAGGTGTATTTTTTACAGGTGGTGTTTATACGTTGAAAATGAATATTTACAGAAAAAGACAGCTGGGGGCATTAGCCGTCCTGTGTCTGCTCATATTGTCAGTCGTTTTTATGGTACGATGTTCGACTGGTTCAAAGAAACCGGATGAAAGTAAAGTAGCTGAAGAATCATCTCAGAAAGAGGACGGGCAGCTTGTTCCGAACGTCGATATCCCTGAACTGAATGATATGATTGAAAAGGAAAAAAATACTGATCATAACTTCGTTGAATACAGTGATCTGAACTTCGTGAATGTCGAATTTGAACCGGAGGATATCTCGCTTATAGATAAAAAATATCTGGATGATGTGGTTATTATCGGCGATTCAATAAGCAAGGGATACAGTGTGTATGGTCGTATGGAAGAGAATAATGTTCTTGCAGTTGGTTCTATTGGTGTAAGAAATATACTGGATACCCAGTTCGATTATCAGGGATACAGTCTTGATCTGACTGATATTCTTGGAAGAAAAAAGCCAAAGTATATATTTATTTCACTTGGTATGAATGATATTAATCTGAGAACAGAAGAAGAGTTTACCGGAGACTTTAAAAATCTGATTGCAGAAATTCAGAAAGTTACACCGGGTTCAGTCGTTATAATAACAGCAATTACCCCTGTTTCAAGGCAGACAACATTTACCACAAATGAAAAAATTGATACATATAATGAAACACTTAGAAAAATGGTTTTTGAATATAACTCGGATAAGATATATTATGTTAATGCAGCTAAATATCTTAAAGGTGAGGACAATTACCTTATATCAGATTTTTCAAGCGGTGACGGAATTCACCTTGCAGCCCAGGCATATGATTATCTGCTTACATATATGCTTTCAATGCTTGAGTGGATTTAAAAATATTACAAAATTTTGACAGAAGGATTTTTAAAGATGAGAATAAAATGTCTTTTTTCCAAAGAGCAGATTTCCAGAAGAGTAAAGGAACTTGCTGTACAGATTTCACATGATTATTCGGGAACAAATGAACTCCTTGTGCTCTGTGTACTTAACGGTTCAATGTTTTTTGCAGCAGATCTCCTGCGTGAACTTCATACGCCTTGTCAGCTTAACTGCATTAAAGCCTGCGCAAATGAGAGCGGTAAGGTTGAACTTTGCTATGGTGCGGATATAAATGTTTCAGGCAAGGATATCCTTCTTATTGAGGATATCGTGGATTCAGGAATAACATTAAAATCGATAGTTGATATATATCAGAAACAGCGTCCAAACTCAATCAAAGTATGTACTTTCCTTGATAAAAAAAGCAGAAGAATTGAAGACGTCCAGGCTGATTATGCCGGCTTTGAGATAGACGGAAAATTTGTAGTCGGATATGGTATGGACTATAACGGCAAATACCGCGAACTTCCTTATGTCGGATATATAATAAGCTGATAAAACACAAAAACCGGAACATTTTGTTCCGGTTTTTGATTTATCTGGTTAGTTCGATTTCAGGGATACTTTCCGTCTTTGTAAGAAAATTAATAGCTTTCTGATTATTGTGTATATGGACAGTTCTCTGGTCACCGCCGTATTCACCGTCAATTGTCCACATTATTTCAGAGTTACATTCGATTCTGATATCTGAAGTTTTAAAGTACAGAACATGTTCTGTATCTATATCCTGAGAAATGTTAAGCAGGGAAGAGAAAACTCTCTGAAGCTCGATGGGATTTCCAGGTGTTTTGATAAGTGTAACTTCATACATTCCGTCGTCGAGAGAAAAGTTATTCATGGAAAGGAGTCCGCCGACATAGGCCGTGTTCGAAATCATCCCGAATATAAAATTATCGGTTACAGTTGTTCCGTCATATGTTACAGTAAGATTATAGGAATGTATGTTTTTAATATGTTTCATTCCTTCAAGAATATACGCAGCATGTCCGAAAATATTTTTATACTGCTGAGGGGTTTCGTATGATACTTCAGTAAATGCACCAAAGGCAGCAATATAAGTAAAGTATTTATCATTAAAGCTTCCTATATCCACCGGAACACATCTGCCTGACAGGACAGACTGAACCGCTTCTTCCGTATCATCAGGAATGTTAAGACTGTGTGCGAAGTCATTTGTTGTACCTGAAGGTATGTACGCAACAGGTAATTTATGTTCTGATTCCATTACGCCGCTTATTACTTCATTAAGAGTTCCGTCTCCTCCGGAACAAAGAATGAACTGATATTCAGGGAATTTTTCTCCGCATATTCTTGCTGCTGTTTCCATTGCATCAAGAGGCTTTTGTGTAGGTCTTACAGTTACTTCATATCCGGCTTCAGTAAGAGCGTTTATTATGTATGTGACCTTTGAAACAATTGTTCCTTTTCCTGAGCGGGGATTGTAAATGAAATATATCCTTTTCATATTAGCCTCCTTTATTTTAAACGATAAATAAAAAATATGATAATTACATATAATCATTATAAATGTTTTGTTTTTATTTTTCAATACTTACGGAGGACTTTTTATGAAAATGCATCGGAAAAAAATCTGTTTCAGACATATAATTACAGCAGTTCTTATAATTTCTGAAATTATCTTTTCATCAGTCCTCATTCGAACACTGTGCTGTTTATCAGAAATAATCCGCAGATGGATGTTTGTATTCGGAATTCTGATATCTGTAAAGCTGATAATTACAAAGGAAAAAACGGTTTATACTGCTCTGTGGATTCTTTTCCTTACAGCATTTCCGTCTCAGAGCTGGTTTTTTTACTGCGTCTTTAATAAAAAAATAAGAAAAGTATGCCGAAGAGAGAATAATCTGAAGGTTTTCAGGGAAACCGAAACAAAGTATTATCCATGCGGAGAAAAATTCTTCAGCGGGCTGGTATCTGAAATCAGAAAGGCTTCGAAGTATATTTATCTTGAATATTTTATAATAAATGACGGAGTTATGTGGGAGAGCCTGCTTAATATTCTTATGGAAAAAGCTGAAAAAGGGGTGGAAGTGAGAATTATATATGATGATATGTGTTCAGTTTTGTTTTCAAATAAAAAAATACGTGAACTAAGGAAGTACGGAATAACAGCCGTACCATTTAACAGGATGACACCGTTTCCGGACATCGGATTAAACAGAAGAAATCACAGGAAAATAGCTGTTATTGACGGAGTAACAGCATTTACAGGCGGAATAAATATTTCAGATGAGTATATTAACATGGCCGGATATAATGGGAACTGGAAGGACGCAGCGGTTATGATAAAGGGTAGTGCCGCCGGAGAAATGGCGTGTAGTTTTGCAGAAACCTGGTATTTTTGTACCGGACAGAAATTATTTCCGGAAATACAGGATGATAATATTAACCTGAAAAAAGGTTTTTTAATTCCGTTTGAAGACTCTCCGTTTAACAAAGAGAGATTATCAAAACTGACATATATAAAACATATAAACTGTGCATCAGAATACGTATATATAATGACTCCGTATTTAATTCCGGATAATGACATGATAAGAGCACTTTGTCTTGCGGCGGAGCGTGGCATCGATGTCAGAATAATAACTCCGTATCTTCCGGATAAAAAGCTGGTACACCTTGTTACAAGATCCTATTATATGACAATGATATTGTCAGGAGTAAGGATCTATGAATACAGTCCCGGATTTATTCACTCCAAAACTCTGATTTCAGATGATAATTCTGCTGTTATAGGAAGCGCTAATTTTGATTACCGGAGTTTTTATCTGCTTTTTGAAAACAGTGTTATTATGTATAACTGTTCTGCTATAGATCAGATGAAAAATGATTTTGAAAATACGTTCAGGGAAAGCAGAGAAATAACATCTGATTTTTTTTCCGAAATTTCATATTTTGATAAAATTTTCGGAAAAATATTGAAACTTTTTTCGTGCATAATGTAAGAAAACGAATGAAACTATTGAATAATTTGGTGAATAATGATATAATGAAACTGTGAGTTAGTCTGTTAATATGAGAAAGACTAAAACGTATCACAAATATTTAACAGAGAGGAAAGGTGTTTATGAAACTTGTATGGGAAGATGTTTACAGTATTTTTGATGATGTATCCCTTTGGGAAAACGGTCATGATATGTACTGGTACAGACTTATGTGGGGTCTTATGGAATATAAAAATATGAATATTTACAATACTGAAGCTGATAAAGTAAAAGTGGTTTCAAGAGCTTTTGCTATCATAAAAATATACAGGGAATTCATAAACAGATGTTTTGATGATGAGGATATAGACGAATCATTTGACTCCGCTTCATATGATATTATGAACTGTCTCTATGACGATGATGATATACATGATATTTTTACTGCGCTTTATGAGGAACTTGGCATACTTCGTACATTTTACAGCCTGTTTATTACATGTGTTGAGTTCCGTGACGGGCAGATAAGCTATGCTGATGAAGAACACTGCGATGATTATGGTGAGGAATATGATGAATACGAATATGATTATGATTATGAGCCTGATGAAGAAGACAATTATCAACTGTATGATAATGACAGACTTATAAAAGATACTGAACCGGAAATTCCTGAAGACTGCTCGGAAGATTTTTACTATAGTTTTGACAGTTATCTGAAGGTTCTTGCCACTTCAACAATGAGCCTTGTAAATGACTTTACTCCCGAAAAAGCAGCCGGATATATTTATATTGCAAGAAATATGAAAAGATAAACAGAAAACGTTCTGCCTTTTGCGACAGAACGTTTTCTGTTTTAATGAAGACTTTTACAGCTTCTGAAGTCTTTGATTCGTATATTGTAGGCGTTTATCGCATCTTCACGGAATGCACACTGCGGATTTTCAACACCCAGTTTTTCCATAAGGTATTCGGTAAAGTACGGATTCATAACGAGAAGAGGACCTACAAGGCTTGTTCCAAAGAAATTATTTACATGTATTCCTTCAAGCATGCTCTGCTTGTTTATACCGTCGCCCCGTTCAACAGAACAGAAGAAATTTTTACTGTTGTCACCGTATGTCTGAGTGAACTGGGTTTTAAAGCCGAGAATTTCGCGGTCCATAAATTTTCCGAGCACAAGTGTGTTATGACGTTCGAAAAGTCTCTGAACAGCATGAAACTTGAAAAGTCCAAGAGCTTCTGTTTTTGAACCATCGTCCTTTTCGATATACTCAAAAAAGATTTCCGGTGCGTTGCCTGTGAAAAGCATTACCTTTCCGCTGTCAATCGCATTTCTGAGCTGTTCCTTGTACGGAATCAGTCTTTTTATGATTTTTTCCTGATTTTTTTCGGTACATGCCCCCATGTAAATCATATCCGGGCTGCCGGTTACGAATGCAGGAGTATCATTTAATGATGTATGTATAAATTCAGCATCCGGAAGGCATTTTTTCAGGTATCTTACATTTCCGGAGTCGCCGAACAGGTTGCACTGTTCAGGGAAAAGAATCTCAATCTGCATTATTCATTTTCTCCTTTACTTTTTCTTTTATGATTTCCTTGTAATGATCGGTGTACAGGTCAAAGAAAATATAGGTTGTCTTTATTCCGTTAAGATCAAGAAGCTCCGCGGCATCTTCCTCATGTTCAGTGAATTTGATTTTTTCACGGGGAATTCCTGCAATCAGAAGTCTGAGAAGATGATCAGGAGAACGTTTTCCAGCAATGATAATCTGCTTTATATTATCATTGTTTAAGAATTCAAAGTCAACATCATAAATCCATGCTGTATTTTCTGAAGTGGTTTTCCCGTCGAAAAAATCATCCCATATCATGATAACAGCTGTATCCGGTGTACTTCTTGCAGTATTGAGTGCATGTGAACACGCAACAGGATTCTGTCCCTTGGCAAGAATGCATTTTAGTGTTCTGCCGTTCTTTTCAAAAGTATCAAACCTTGATTTAACAACACTGATTTTTCTGAAAGATGCCGAAACCTGTTCATATGAGAGTCCGAAGGTTCTCAGAGCAGTTATTGCAGCGGAAGCATTGTAAAGATTAATTGTATTTTCACAAGGTACATTGTATTCTTCGGTATTTCCGTTTACTGAAACTTTAATATCAGCTCTTCCGTCAGGGGTGAATGTTCTTTCTGTTGTGTTAAAATCAGGGACAGGCGAACAGAAACTGCACTTTGTGCACCGTGCCCGTCCTATGTGGTTGTATCTCAGAAAATCGTAGGATAAAGGTGAATCGCAAACCGGACAGACAGTTATATCCCTGATTATATTATTGTCGATAAGCTGTTCATCTTCAAAGGGTTCCATTCCGAAATATGTGCGCTTGTTGTCTTTTTTCAGTGATGAACTGATCAGATCATCTGCGTTAAGAATCAGATGGGTCTTGTCAGGAATATTGTTGTTCAGAATATCGAAGATATATTCAACGTGAGCGTTTCTTTTGTATGAATCACGTGTCAGATTAGTGCATATAAGATAGTCCGGATGGATATACGGATAAATTCTTACAGCACTTCTTTCGTCTATTTCGAGTGTGCAGTATTTTTTCCTTGGTTTGCCGGAAAGAGTGCTGTCTTTAAGAAGGGCAGCCGTGATACCAGTATCCACGTTCCCACCGAAATTATTGTTCGTACAGTCATATCCGTTATCTGTAAGTATGTCAAGCAGCATATTGCTGACGGTTGTTTTTCCGTTTGTTCCGGTGACCGCAATAATCTTTTCCGGCTTTTCAAGATACTTAAGAAAATCCGGACAGAGTGTAAGAACTACAGAGCCGGGAAAATTTGTAGCTCTTTTTCTTAGTAACTTCAGAAGTTCTATAGTAAGTTTGCCGCATACAAGTGCAAAGTAAAATCTGAATGGTTTTTTCGCCATCATATAGTCAACTCCGTAAAAATGATAATTAAAGCATATCTGAAAAAACATGCATAAAATATTATATCATTTTTTTTGTGCATTTACAATAGATTTCAGATGAAAAATTGATATCATTTCACTTGATTATTAACATTTTTTATGATATAATTATTACATATAGTTATCGAAAATAAGGAGAAATACATTATTATGATTATCAAACCTAAAACAAGGGGATTTATATGTACAACTGCTCATCCGGAAGGATGTAAAAAGATTGTTTCTGATCAGATAGAGTATGCCAAAGCTCATAAGAGTGGTTTTGACTGTAAGAAAGTACTTGTAATCGGTGCATCTATGGGATACGGACTTTCAGCAAGAATTGCTGCAGCATATTCTGCAGGGGCCTCAACGATAGGCATTATCTTTGACAAGGAAGGTTCTGAAAAGAAACCTGCATCAGCCGGCTGGTACAATACAGCTGCTTTTGAAGAGGCTGCACATGCAGACGGACTTTATGCAAAAACAATAAACGGCGATGCATTCTCGGCAGAAATAAAACAGCAGACAATTGACCTCATTAAAAAGGATTTCGGTAAGGTGGATATGGTTATATACAGCCTTGCTGCACCGAGAAGAACCACTGCAGACGGAACAGTATATTCATCGGTTCTTAAGACAACTGAAGGAAACTATACAAACAAGACTATTGATCTTAAGGATAATACAATTCAGGAAGTTACTATTGAACCGGCAACTGAAGAAGAAGTTCTTCATACTGTAAAAGTTATGGGCGGAGAAGACTGGATGGACTGGATGGATGCACTTGTTGCAGCTGATGCTATTGAAGAAAATGCAGTTACAGTTGCATTTTCATATCTTGGTCCTGAGATTACACACCCGATTTATATGAACGGCTCGATAGGAAAGGCAAAGAAACACCTGTACGAAACATCAAAGCTTATTTCTGAAAAATATTCAGGAATAAAGGCTTACACGTCTGTAAACAAGGCACTTGTCACCCAGTCGAGCTCAGCAATTCCTGTTGTTCCGCTTTATATGTCCATTCTCTTTAAAGTTATGAAAAAAGCAGGAACTCATGAAGGCTGTATTGAGCAGATGACAAGACTCTTTACAGACAAGCTTGCAAGCGGTTCAGCTGTAACTGACAGTGATGGTTTCATCAGACTTGATGACTACGAGATGAAGGAAGATATCCAGTCTGAAGTAAAAGAAATATGGGATAATGTAACAACAGAAAATGTTAAAGAATCTGCAGATGTTGATGGTTACTGGAATGACTTTTTTGCACTCTTTGGATTTGGAGCTGAGGGTGTGGATTATGAAGCAGATACCAGTCCTGTTTATGATATTCCTTCATTAAAGAATTAATTTACGCAAAAGATTCTTGTATAACTGATATAAGGCGGTGATTTAAATGGGGCCTCAGAAAGTTTCAGATGAAACGAGAACAATATTTGTCGTTGAATCTGAAAAAAATAAAACCAGTTCTTATGCGGAACTGTTTTCGGGTAAATATGACATTATCAAAACAAAAATTGATGATAAATGCATTGACATATTAAAAAAACATTTTAGTGAGATATCTTTGATTTTTCTTGATGCATCAGATAAAACTAAAGAAAGTACGGATTTTATAACAATGGTGAAGTCCGACAGGATAGTACATAATATTCCTGTTATAGTTATTGCGGATGACTCAGTTTCTGACGAAGAAGAGACATTTTTGTCGGTAGGTGCAGCAGGGGTAATTCGCTATTCATCAAAACCAAATGCAATCTTTCTTCAGGTTTCAAATATAATTGAACTTAAGGAAAACGCAGAAAACGGAAGCTTGTCAGAGCTTGATACGCTAACCGGACTGTATACAAGGCAGGCTTTTTTTCGCCATGCTGAAAAAATAATCAGTGAAAATCCTGATTTCAATTTTATTATTTGTATCTCTGAGCTGGATGGAATAAAGCTTCTTAATGAAAAAGATGGTAAGCAAGCTGGAGACAGCAAGCTTAAGGCTGTGGCGAATTTTATGAAAAATGCCGGAGATCCGTGTCTTCTTGCCGGAAGATTTGGCGGTGATCAGTTTGTTGCGCTGTTCAGGCAGGACGATGAATTTGAGAAGAATATCAGCATGGATGACGTGAATGATGTTCTTGTTTCTTCACCTTCTGAAGGTATGGAAGAAATCAGAATAAAATTTGCGATATATGAGAATGTAGAGCATGATGTTCCGGTATCAGTAATATGTGATCGTGCTTTACTTGCTCTCCAGACTATTCGCGGAAAATATGGCAAGCGAATGGCGAAGTATGAGGAAAGTCTTTTAATTGAACACGAACGAAAAGAACGGATTGAAGAGTGTATGAGAGAAGCTCTTGCCAATAATCAGTTCAGAGTATATTACCAGCCAAAGCATGATGCCAATACAGGTGAATTAACCGGAGCAGAAGCACTTATAAGATGGGAGCATCCTGAGTACGGGTTTATGTCACCAGGTGAATTTATTCCCATTTTTGAAGATAACGGCTTTATCACAGAGGTTGATAATTTTGTCTGGAAAAAGACGTGTGAAAACCTTCATAAATGGATTGAAAAAGGTTTGAATGTTGTTCCGATTTCAATAAATGCATCTAAGCTTGACTTTCTGCGTCCTGATTTTTTTGATAATCTTAACAAGGCTTCAAATGAAATGGACGTTCCTTCCGGACTTCTTCATATAGAAGTGACAGAATCTCTTTTTTCTGATCAGATAGAAGAACTTGTTGATATACTTTCAAAATGCCAGGAAAACGGTTATAAAATTGAGCTTGATGATTTTGGCAGCGGATATTCATCACTTAATACGCTGAGTATCCTTCCTCTTGATGTGGTAAAGATGGATATGTCTCTTGTAAAAGCTATAACAGATTTCAAGAGTATGCGGGTGTTCAGTGCATGTATTAATCTCGCAAGAAGTCTTGGTTTAAAAACTGTTTCTGAAGGCGTTGAAACAAAAGAACAGATGTGGGCTATACGTGAACTCGGAGGAGATGTAATTCAG
>JAUNJJ010000016.1:0-10091 GCA_030533325.1 Oscillospiraceae bacterium | reverse complement strand
ATTATTCCAAACCGCTTTCTGAAGAAGATTTTGAAAAATATCTCAGTAGTCACAAATGATTATTCCGGCACACCGAAGGGTGTGCCTTTTTGTATCACGGAAGGATTTCTTTGTGTATTAAAACTTGCTAAAACATTGCTTTTATGGTATAATATATAAATGCTAAAAAGGATATACAGAAACATTCAGGGAGGAAACGGCAAAATGTGTATCAATCCTGTCAGGGATATACTTATCGTGGATCCAGTGTAAGTGATGTGGTAATTGATTTCAGCGGATATTTTATCGGCACAGTGCTGACAGCATTTGCTTTTACAGTGATTAATTTGTTCAGAATGATAAAAAAACGGAATGACTCAGAATGAATTCCAGTGTTCTATTGACTTTTGAATGTTAGTATGTTATCATATTAGCATATTAGCACACTAAAGTGTCTGGGTTTAATTAATACAAAATGAAATGAGGATAAAAATGAAAAACTATGATTTAATCACGCCGGAGGGCACAAACGATCTTTTATTTAAAGAATGCGTAGTGAGAAGAGAAATTGAAAAAGAAATTTCTGATGAATTCACAGAAAGAGGATACAGTGAGATAATCACACCTGGTCTTGAATTCTTCGATGTATTTAATTTAAATTCACGACATTTTCCTCAGGAAGATTTATATAAACTTTCAGACCGTAAAGGAAGACTTCTTGTTCTCAGACCTGAATCAACCATGCCAATTGCCAGAGTAGTAGCTACTCGTCTTAAAGAGGCAACACTTCCTCTCAGGTTATGCTACAATCAGTGTGCATACAATGTCAGCACGCAGATGAGGGGTAGAAGTGACCAGATAGTTCAGGCAGGAATAGAACTTATTGGCTCATCAGACAGAATTACAGATATGGAAGTTATTGAAACAGCAGCTGCTGTACTTGAAAAATGCAGCCACGGAAACTATTCACTTGAAATCGGTGATATTGGATTTTTCAAGGAACTTATGAATCAGCTGAATGTTGATGAAGATGAAAAGGAAACAATAAGAAACTTAATAGAAACAAAGAACTATCCTGCACTTAATGACGTACTTGATGCTATTGGTGACACTAATGTTACAAGAGCACTTAAGATGCTTCCGCGTCTGTTTGGCGGTGAGGAAGTATTTGAAAAGGCAGCAAAGCTTTTCTCAGATGAGAAAACTGATGCGGTTCTTGCAAATCTTAAGGAACTGTTCAAGGACATTGAAAAGCTTGGATGCAAGGGAAAGATTACAGTTGATCTTGGTATGGTAAATAAAACAGATTACTATACAGGTGTAATTCTTAAGGGATATATGGAAGGATACGGCGAACCGGTTATCTCAGGCGGACGTTATGACAAGCTTATTGCTGAATTTGGTTATGATGTTCCTGCAACAGGATTTGCTGTAAACGTAGATGCAGTTGCAAAGATTCGCTTAAGAAATGAAAAGCCGGTGATGAGAAAGGCAGATGCAATTGTATTTGCTGTGAAAGGTTATGAGATGAAAGCTGTTCTTCATGCAAGATCACTTCGTAGCAGCGGCAATATCATTGAGATGGCTGCGTTCAGCGATATTGAAAAAGTAAAAAAATATGCTGAGGAATTAAAGATTCAGAAGATTATCTCAGTTGGTGAAACAGTTTCAGAATTATAATACCGAAAGGAAGTTACATAAATGTCTAAACCATTAAGAATTGCTCTTACCAAGGGGCGTCTTGAAAAGGATACAGTCGGACTTCTTGAAAGCCTTGGCTTTGACTGTACAGAAGTTCATGAAAAGGGAAGAAAACTTATTCTCAGCATTCCTGATGCAAATCTTGAAGTAGTACTTGCAAAAGCAGCTGACGTAATTACATATGTTGACAGAGGTGTATGTGATATGGGTGTTGTTGGCAAGGATACAATCATGGAAATGCCGGGGAAATTTTTTGAGATAGTAAATCTTGGATTTGGAAAGTGTAAATTTGCTCTTGCTGCAAAGAAGGGCGTTGATTTTTACGAAGGCTTTGGAGTAAAAACTATTGCAACGAAGTATCCGAATGTTGCAAGAACATTTTTCGAAGCCAAAGGTATGGACGTTGAAATAGTTAAGATTGAAGGTTCAGTTGAACTTGCACCTCTTCTTGATCTTTCTGACGGTATAGTTGATATTGTTGAGACAGGTACAACACTTAAGGAAAACGGACTCGAAGTTAAGGAAGATATAGCACCTATCGCAGCAAGACTCATTGTAAATACAGTTAGTATGAAGATGCGCCAGCAGGAAATTGAATCTCTCGTTGAAAAAATTGAAAAAAAGATTTCGGAATAACAGAAAGGCAGTATTAATATGATTAGAAAAATATATGCTAACGGTACTGATGAAATAAACTTTCTCAAAGAACTTGATGCCAGAAATGTTGAAACAGACAGGAAGGTAACAGAAGTAGTCAGTGAGATAATTGAAAATGTACGCAAAAACGGTGATGAAGCAGTAAAAAATTACACACTCAAATTTGACGGAAATCTTCCGAAGTATTATGAAGTGCCTCGTGATGTAATAAACGACGCTCTCTCCGAAGCTGATGAAGAGCTTGTAAGTGCCCTTCTTAATGCTATTGAAAATATAAGCGACTTTCACAACAGACAGAAAACAGAAAGCTTTATCGCACCGAAGAACAACGGAGTGATTCTTGGCCAGAGAATAAGGGGTCTCGCGAAGGTTGGTCTTTATGTACCGGGCGGTACAGCTGCATATCCGTCAAGTGTGCTTATGAATGCAATTCCTGCAAAGATAGCAGGAGTTGAGGAAATTATTATGGTTACACCTCCGCTCAAGGACGGTACACCTAACAAGGATATTCTTGTCGCTGCTGCTCTCTGTGGAGTTGACAGAGTATTTATGTCAGGTGGTGCTCAGGCAATTGCAGCTCTTGCATACGGTACAGAAGAAATTCCGAAGGTTGACAAGATTGTCGGACCTGGAAACATCTTTGTTGCTACAGCCAAGAAACTCCTTTACGGAACGGTGGACATAGATATGATTGCAGGTCCAAGTGAAATTCTTGTTCTTGCTGATGAAACAGCAGATCCTAAGTACGTTGCCGCTGATCTTATGTCACAGGCGGAGCACGACAAGCTTGCTTCAGCAATTCTTGTAACTACAAGCGAGGAGATTGCTGACAGAGTAAATGAAGAAATTGTACGTCAGATGTCATATCTTTCAAGAAAGGAAATCATCGAAAAGTCTCTTACTGATTTCGGTGCAGCAATTATCTGCGGTGACAAGGCGACAGCTGTTGAACTTGCAAATTCAATTGCACCTGAGCACCTTGAAGTACTTTTCGAAAATCCGCTCGAATATATCGGTAAACTTGACAATGCAGGATCAGTGTTCCTTGGACAGTATGCATCAGAACCGCTTGGTGATTACTATGCCGGTCCTAACCACGTTCTTCCTACAAGCGGCACAGCGAGATTTTTCTCACCACTTGGCGTTCAGAGCTTTACAAAGCGTTCAAGCTTTATCTACTATACAAAGGAAGCTCTCGAAGAGGCAAAGGATGACATAGTTCTTATCGCTGAAAGGGAAGGTCTTACAGCTCACGCTAATGCAATAAAAGTAAGATTTGAAGATTGATTCAGCTAAGGAGCGATAAATATGAATACAGGTTCATGGGAAAACAACGTACGTAAGGTAGTTCCGTACGTACCAGGCGAACAGCCGAAGTTCAGTAATGTAATAAAACTCAACACGAATGAAAACCCATATCCGCCTTCATCTTCTGTCAGAAAAGTACTTGACGAATACAACTGTGCAGATATGAGGCTTTATCCTGACCCTGATGCATCAGTACTTGTAAATGCAATTGCAGAAAGATACGGTGTAAAATCATCACAGGTATTTGTCGGAGTCGGTTCCGATGATGTTCTGTCAGTTGCTTTTCTCACATTTTTTAATTCAGACAAGCCGGTTCTTTTCCCGGACATTACATATTCATTCTATGATGTGTGGGCTGATGTATACAGGATTCCGTATATTCAGAAACCACTTGATTCAGATTTCAGAATAAATCCTGATGATTATAAGTGTGAAAACGGAGGTATCATTTTCCCTAATCCTAATGCACCGACAGGATGTGAGGAAAGCCTCAGGATGATTGAAGATATCGTAAAGGCAAATCCGGGTTCTGTAGTAATAATCGATGAGGCATATGTGGATTTTGGTGCAGAGAGTGCACTGCCTCTTACAGAAAAATATGAAAATCTTCTGGTTGTTCAGACTTTCTCAAAGTCACGTTCAATGGCCGGAATGAGAATAGGTTATGCAATAGGAAATGAAAAGCTGATAAAGTATATGAATGATGTAAAGTTTTCAATAAATTCATATACTATGACTCCGCTTACTATTCTCTGCGGGGCAGCAGATATAAAAGACGAAGGGTATTTTACAGATACAGTCAATAAAATAATCGAAACAAGAGAATATTCGAAGAAAAAGCTTGCTGAACTTGGATTTACATTTCCTGATTCAAAGAGCAACTTTATCTTTGCCTCACACAAATCTGTTCCGGCATCTGAGATATTTGCTGCGCTCAAAGAAAGAAAAATATTCGTAAGATACTGGAATAAACAGAAGATAAACAATTATCTCAGGATATCAGTTGGTACCCGTGAGGAGATGGATAAACTGTTCGGTGCACTGGAGGAAATTCTTAAATGATAAATGAAAGAACCGGAAAGATTACAAGAACAACAAGAGAAACGGATATAGATATTACCGTGAGTCTTGACGGAAACGGAAAAGCAGAGATAGATACAGGCATTGGTTTTTTTGACCATATGCTTACTGCTCTTTCCGTACACAGCGGAATCAGTATGACCATAAAGGTTAAGGGTGATCTTCATGTTGACGGTCATCATACAGTCGAAGATACAGGAATAGCCCTTGGACAGGCTCTTTCTGCTGCACTCGGAAACAAGTCGGGAATAAAGAGGTACGGGACATCATATATTCCGATGGACGAATCTCTTGCCATGACAAGCCTTGATATAAGCAACAGACCTTTTCTTGTATTTAATGCCGAATTTACAAACCAGAGTTGCGGCGGGTATGATGTTTGTCTTACAGAAGAATTTTTCAGAGCATTTGCTTTTAATGCCGGCATAACAATGCATATTAATCTTTTGTACGGAACAAATGACCACCACAAATGTGAGGCAATATACAAATCAGCAGCACATGCACTTAAGGAAGCTGTTACATTTTCTGAAAGCGGAAAGCCGCTTTCAACGAAAGGAGTTCTCTGATGATTTCTATCATAGATTACGGTGCAGGAAATATTTTCAGTGTTAAAAATGCACTTGATTACCTTGGACTTGACAGTACACTCACTTCTGATATTAATCAGATTAAAGAATCTGATGCTCTTATACTTCCGGGTGTAGGGGCGTTTCCGGGTGCTATGAAAATGCTTGATGATTCAGGACTGACCGATGTCATAAAAGAGGAAGCATCAAAAAAACCTCTTCTTGGTATCTGTCTTGGAATGCAGATGCTTTTTGAAAAAAGCTTTGAATTTGAAGAAACAGAGGGGCTTGGTCTTATCAGCGGTAAGGTTGACAGAATAGAAGCTCCGGGATATATTATTCCTCATATGGGCTGGAATAAGCTTGAGAAGCTAAATGATTGTCCTCTGCTTCAGGGTATCGGGGATGATGAGTATGTTTATTTCGTTCATTCATATCAGGCATACTGCGATGACAATAATATAGCAGCATACAGCGAATACCCAGATAAAGTGCCTGCTCTTGTTACAGACGGCAGTTTTGTATACGGAGCTCAGTTCCATCCGGAAAAGAGCGGAAGGACAGGACTTCAGATATTAAAGAATTTCGGAGGACTTATAAGATGATTATACTCCCGGCTATAGATATTAAAGACGGAAACTGCGTAAGACTTTTCAAGGGTGACTTTAATACAGTGGAAAAGGTTGCTTCCGATTATCTTGAAACTGCCAAGGGATTTGAAGAGGCTGGTTCTGAATGGATTCACATGGTTGATCTTGACGGTGCGAAGGAAGGAAGACCTGTTAATACAAAGATATATACAGATGTAGCTGAAAAAACAAATCTTAAGGTTGAACTCGGCGGAGGAATCAGAAATCTTGAAACTATAGATGAATATCTTCGCATGGGAATAACAAGAGTAATACTCGGTTCGGTTGCACTTAAAAACCCACGCCTTGTAAAAGAAGCAGTAGACAAATTCGGCAGCGAAAAGATTGTTGTTGGAATCGATGCCATGAATGGCATGGTGGCAACAGAAGGCTGGCTTGAAGCATCGAATGTAAATTACATAGATCTTGCAAATGAAATGATGAAATTTGGAGTAAAGTATTTTATCTTTACAGATATTTCAAAGGACGGAACTCTCTCAGGAGTGAATGCCGAGCAGCTCAGAGCTCTTGCGGAAGGTACTGACAGAAAGTGCAGTATTATTGCAAGCGGCGGAGTTCATACAATTGAAGATATAAAAATCTGCAAAGAGATGAATCTCTACGGTACTATTTGCGGAAAGTCAATCTATAAAGGCACTCTTGATTTAAGAGAAGCAATTTCAGTAGCAAAAGGAGAATAACTGACATGCTTGCAAAGAGAATTATTCCATGTCTTGACGTGAGAAACGGCAAGGTAGTTAAAGGCGTTAATTTTGAAGGCATAAAAGATGTAGGAGATCCTGTTGAATGTGCTGAAGAGTACAACAGACAGGGTGCTGATGAAATAGTTTTTTATGATATCACAGCTTCTTTTGAAGGAAGAGGAGTTTTTCTTGATGTGGTAAGAGACACGGCCAAAAAAGTATTTGTTCCACTTACAGTAGGCGGAGGAATAAAAACTGTTGACGATATACGTGAAACACTCAGAGCAGGGGCTGACAAGGTGTCTGTAAATTCACAGGCAGTAAAGAATCCTCAGCTTATCAGGGATGGTGCCGATATTTTCGGAAGTCAGTGTATTTGTGTTGGTATTGATGCCAAGAAAATTGCTGATGAGAAGTGGACGGTTTATATCAATGGCGGTCGTGTTGACATGAATCTTGATCTCATTGACTGGGTTAAACAGATTGAACAGCTTGGCGCCGGAGAGATTTGTCTTAATTCAATTGATGCCGACGGTACAAAGGAAGGATTTGACATTAAGATGCTTAAGGCTGTCTGTGATTCAGTTAGTATTCCTGTAATTGCAAGCGGCGGCGCCGGAAAAATTGATGATTTTTCTGAGGTGTTTGAAAAAACAGGAGCTACAGCAGCCCTTGCAGCCTCACTTTTTCATTTTAAGGAGCTTACTGTCGGTGATGTTAAGAAACACTGCCGTGAAAAAGGCATTATAATGAGATGATTATAACACATAATACAGGAGAGAATAAAAATGCAGGATCTTGATAAATTTTTTAAAAAGGGAGAACTTATACCGGCTATTGTAAAGGATGTAAAAACCGGTGAGGTTCTTATGCTCGCCTATATGAACAGGGAAAGTCTTGCAAAGACTATTGAAACAGGCTACACATGGTTCTGGAGCCGTTCAAGACAGGAACTCTGGAACAAAGGTGCAACATCTGGTCATCTTCAGAAAGTAATCAGCATGTACGGAGACTGCGATGACGATACACTTCTGGTAAATGTTGAACAGACAGGTGCTGCATGTCACACAGGAAATTACACATGTTTCTTTAATCAGATTATCTGATGGAAATGAACGTTATATGCAGGGAATTGCCGGATACGGCAGTTCCCTTATTGCACATTTACAGAGTATGGAGGTACAGAGAAATATGGATAAAACAGCAGTGTCAAAAAGAATAGATGAACTTACCGAAATAATAACCAGACATAATTACAGCTATTATGTCATGGATAATCCGACTGTTGATGACTACGAGTATGATATGCTTATGCAGGAACTCAGAGCGCTTGAAGAACAGTTTCCGGAATTTGCAAAGGACAATTCCCCTACAAGGAGAGTAGGCGGAGCGGCTCTTAACAAATTTGAAAAGGTTGAACACAAGGTTCAGATGGGAAGTCTTCAGGATGTATTCGGATTTGAACAGGTTAAGCAGTTCGTTGAAAAATGCACATCAGAACTTGATTCACCAGTGTTTATAGTTGAACCTAAGATTGATGGTCTTTCTGTTTCACTTGAATATCATAACGGAGAATTTGCCGTTGGTTCAACCCGTGGTGATGGTTTCACTGGCGAAGATGTAACTGAAAATCTGAAAACAATAAAATCCATTCCTCTTCAGATTGATAAAAATATTCCTCTTCTTGAAGTAAGAGGAGAAGTATATATGCCAAGGGAAACATTTTTCAAACTTGTTGAAAAACAGGAACTAAATGATGAAACGCCATTTAAAAATCCGCGAAATGCTGCTGCGGGTTCACTTCGTCAGAAAAGTTCAAAGATAACAGCACAGAGAAAACTTGATATATTTGTCTTTAATATTCAGCAGAATGAAGGAAAAGAACTTAACTCACACAAGGAATCTCTGGATTATATAAAAGAACTTGGCTTCAAGGTTATACCGAGCTATGTAGAATGTACTTCATACGAAGAAATAGAAAGAGAAATAAACAAAATCGGAGAAAACAGAGCTAAATATCCCTTTGATATTGACGGTGTAGTAATCAAAGTGGATGATTTCAGTCAGAGAAATATTATGGGTGCGACGTCAAAATATCCGAAGTGGGCAGTTGCCTATAAGTTTCCTCCTGAAGAAAAAGAAACAGTTCTCAGAGAGATAGAAGTAAATGTCGGAAGAACAGGAGCTATAACACCTGTTGCAATATTTGATCAGGTTCTTCTTGCAGGTACAAGTGTTTCAAGAGCTGTTCTTCATAATCAGCAGTTTATTACAGAAAAAGATATCAGAATAGGCGATACTATTGTGGTAAGAAAAGCAGGTGATATTATTCCGGAAGTGCTGAAATCAGTTTCGCATGCTGAAAGTTCAGAACCATATTTTCTCCCGGAAGTATGTCCTGTCTGCGGAGCAAAATCAGTACACATTGATGATGAAAGTGCACTCAGATGTCCGAATTCATCCTGTCCGGCTCAGCTTCTGAAAAATATTATTCATTTTGCTTCAAAGGGGGCAATGAATATTGATGGACTCGGAGATGCTATAGTTGCAGTTCTTGTTGACAATAAACTGATTGAATCAGCTGCTGATTTATATGATCTTACAGTAGAAAAACTTCTGACACTTGAAAGATTTAAGGAAAAATCGGCAAATAATCTGATAAATGCTATAGAAGCATCAAAATCCAATTCTATGGACAGAATTCTGTTTGGCCTCGGTATCAGAAATATCGGATCAAGAGCGGCTGTGCTTTTATGCGAAAAATTCGGAAGTATGGAAGCGCTTATGAGTGCAGATGTATCTGAAATATCTTCGATAGATGGATTTGGAGAAGTAATGTCACAGGGGGTATATGAGGCTTTACGTGAACCGCATATGAAGGAACTGATAAACAGGCTGAAGGAGCATGGTCTTAATTTCACTTATCAGACGAGTAAAAAAAGTGATAAACTTGGAGGCAAAGTTTTTGTTCTTACGGGAACACTTCCAACTCTTAAGAGAGATGAGGCAAAGAAAATAATTGAAGATATGGGAGGAAAGGTTTCTTCATCTGTTTCTAAGAAAACAGATTATGTTGTTGCAGGAGAAGAGGCAGGCAGCAAGCTGACTAAAGCGCAGGAACTCGGCATAGCAATTCTTTCTGAATCTGAATTACTTGAAATGGCGAATGAGCACTGATGTGCTCATTCATACCTTTCAGGTTTATCAATCTCAATCCCTGGTTTTAATAAAAAACTGACGGTTACGGAGAAAAAAACTGTGAAAGAATTACAAACTCAAAAAAAATCTAAAAAAAGTGTTGACACAAAGAGAATGGCATGATATAATAATAAAGCTGTCGGACGAAAGCAACAAACAAAAAGCGAACGGCGGTTACAAAAAGTATCTTGAAAATTGAACAATGCACTAAACAAAACCCTTGAAGATTCCGAGAGTAAGTCGAGGAATTATTTAAGAAGTCAAGC
>JAUNJJ010000291.1 GCA_030533325.1 Oscillospiraceae bacterium | reverse complement strand
TAAGCTTACTTAGAGAATCTAATCCAGAATCTACTAGCAATGAATACCAGGCTTATTTAAACATAGTTATAGATGAAGTTGAAGATAAAACTGGATTAAGTCCATATACAACGGGTATGAGAATTTATACAAACTTAGATACATATAAACAAAGATTATTAAATGATATTATGACTGGAAAAACATGGGCGTGGAAAGATGAAAAGGTTCAAGCAGGTATTGCCATTGTAGATATAAATAATGGTGCTCTAGTAGCCGTTGGTGGTGGAAGAAATCAAAATGGAGAAAGAGTATTAAACTATGCATCAGATATAAAAAGACATATTGGATCATGTGCAAAGCCATTATTTGACTATGGACCAGCTATTGAATACAATAATGCATCTCTTGCATCTCAAGTATATGATGGTCCACATTCATATTCAGGAGGAACTCCTGTACGAAATGTTGATGGTTCATATATGGGAATGATGACATATAAAACTGCACTTGCTAATTCTAGAAATATTCCTGCAATAAAAGTATTCCAATCTAACGATAACGCAAAAGTAAAAGAATTTGTTACAAGACTAGGCATTACTCCAGAAATAGATAGTGCCGGTGGTCTTCATGAAGCACATGCATTAGGAGCATTTGATGGATCTAATCCAGTTGAACTTGCAGGTGCATATGCTGCATTTGCTAATGGTGGATATTATACTAAACCATATACTGTTAATAAGATAGAATATATCGATACAGATAAAACAATTAGTTTAAAAAATAAAAAAGTAAGAGCAATGTCTGATTCAACAGCATTCATGATAACTGAAGCATTAAAATATGCAGTTGAAAGTGTATGGAATATAGGCGGTACAGTCCGTGGAGTTAATCTTGCTGCTAAAACTGGAACATCAAGTTTCAGTGACTCTGCAATAAGAGAAAATGGATATCCTTCTAGTGCCAACAGAGATATGTGGGTAACTGGATTTACACCAGAATATGCTGTATCATTATGGTATGGATATGATGAAGCAGAAAGAGGTTATTATTTAGCTAGTGACGGTTATACTGCTCGTGGTAAATTATTTAGACAAGTAATTGCTGGTATTTCAGATACAAGCGGAACTAAAAAATTTAATGTACCAAATAGTGTAGTTAAAGCTACAGTAGAAAAAGAAACATACCCATTAGCATTACCTAGTGCTAATACTCCTGATTATATGAAAGTTACAGATTACTTTAAACGCGGAACTGTTCCAACAGAAGTATCTCCAAGATATAGTACACTCCCTGATGCTTCTGGATTAAATGCAAAAACAAATGGTAATAACATAGAACTTTCTTGGAAAGCAGCAAATAAACCAGAACATTTAACAGATGAATACATGTTAAAATCTATAAAAGAACTATATGGTCAAAGAGCTCAGGATCAACTTGCGTCAAGAAAAGCATCTGATGGAGAATTTGGATACGAAGTTTTAGTAAAAGATAATGCTACAGGTAATACTACTTCTTTAGGATTTACAACTGCTACTACATTTAAGACAGCAAAACAAAATAAAGATGTTACTTACATCGTACGAACATGTCTAAGTAATCTAAGAATAACTCAAAGTAATGGAATATCTATAGAAGTAAAAGGTGAAAAGAAAGATTCAACTACTAACTTAATCACATACAAAATAAATGGTAATGAACAAGATACATCGACTATTAACAAAGCATATGTAGATCCAGGTATTATTGTATATAGTGATGGTATAGATATAACAAATAAAGCAACTATTACTGTTTCATGTACTGAGTTAGGTACTACAAATAAAAATCAAAAAGAGTCATATACATTTACAAAAGCGGGTAAATATATATTAAAATATAGTATAAAATATAATGATTCTGTTGAAACTGCAACTAGAACAATTACGGTTAGTGATAATACTCCAACCACACCTACTGACCCTACAACCCCAACTCAACCTACTACACCTACTGATCCTACTAATCAACAAAATCAATAAAAAAACATTAAAAGTGCAGATAAAATCATCTACACTTTTTTTGTAATATAAAAATAGCTATAATACTATAGCTATCATGTTATTTGAACCCTTATTAACTACCTTGCATAAAGTATTTTGTAGTTTATATCTTAAATTATCTGGCATAAGTGAAAGTTTTGCTTGTATACCTTCT
>JAUNJJ010000290.1 GCA_030533325.1 Oscillospiraceae bacterium | reverse complement strand
AGCTCTTTGTAATGATATCTATCATCCTACAGCTGGAACTCCAATGGATGAAGCGTTTACAAGGTATATGTATTATGAACGTGCATTATCGGGAAATAAATCTTCCACGACTGAAGCTTTGCGCAAGTTTTACGAAAAGGACAAGTATGCAATATTGAAAAAGGATGAAACCTTCGATAATATTGTTGACCTTACGAATTTTTGGAAAGATGTTTCTGCACAGGATGATCAGCGTTTTTCTGATAGGGTTCTTCGTAAGCTGTTTGTCTTGAATTATGCTCCTAATGGCATGTGGACGTATTTTGTTTCTGTTTACTATATGTTCAACAGGGATAAGAATGGAATACTTGAGGATAATGCTTTCTATAAGTTCCTTTGTAGAATTATAGGTTTCATTTGGACATATGCCGTAGTTAATCCGGGGGTTAATGCTCTCAGAACTCCTGTTTATGCTGAAATGCTTAAGATTGTAAACGGTGAAGAAGTAGATTTTGCTGATTACAGGTTTGAAAAACAGAATACAAGAAATAAATTTGACAATTACTCATTTGGTAATACGAGAGCGATTACAAAGTCAATGCTTGTATGGTGGGCATTTAACGATGACAATCAACAGCTAATTGATATAAACGCTATATATGAAATTGAACATATCTATGCAAGAAAGAGACACGAAAACGAAGGCTTGAAGGACGCAAAGAACCTTGAAAGTCTTGGGAACAAAGCGATTCTTGAAAAGAGAATCAACATTCGTGCAGCTGATTACAAATTTACTGACAAAACAAAATACTACGTTGGATTTGAAAACAGTAAGGGACAGAAGAAAGAGGGTACAAAGGTTTACGAACTCATAGCTCTTGCAAATAAGCCGGGATATGATTTTACAGAGTCAGAGATTGTAGCAAGATATAATCTTATAATGGATACATTTATGGAATACTTAAGTTCTAACGGACTTTTGAAATAACCTTGTTTCTGATTATTTTTTTTAATATTCAACTTCTCATAATAAAGTACTATATGAATACAGGAGTGATATTATGAAGTCTAATTTTGCGTTTTTAGGAAAATACTGGCCTGTTCTTGCTCAAATAGGCGAAACAGCTGAAAACTACTTATATTCTGATCCGAATGCTTGCTTATATAAGCTCGGTATGTTTGGAGAAAGATTAATTCTCGAAATATTCGCATTTGAAGAAATTGAGCAACCTACGTTTGATAATACACATTCAAATCGTATTTACATACTGAAGAAAGAAGGACTTATTCCTAAAAAGATTGATGATATTCTTTATCTTTTAAGAAAAAAGAGAAATAATGCTGTTCATTCAGGTGCAGACTCGATTGATGATGCAAAGACGATGCTTTCTATGACATATAATCTTGCAGCTTGGTTTATGGAAGTCTATGGCGAATGGAATTTTTCTGCCCCTGAATTTGTTATGCCTGAGAATATAACTGTTTCTGACTATGAATCCAAGATTAAAGAGCAGGAAGAAAAAATTGCTGCACTTACTGAGAAACTGATTTCCGTAAAGACAGAAGCCTCAGATAAAACTTCAAAAGAAAGGGCAGATAAAGCAGAGACTACGTCGGAAAGTATGGAGATTTCAGAAGCTGGAACACGGTTGCTTATTGACGAACAACTTCGTAAATACGGTTGGGAAGTTGATACAAACAGATTAAGATACTCAAAGGGCACTCGTCCTCAGAAAGGAAAAAACCTTGCGATAGCAGAATGGCCAACTGATTCAAAAATCAGTAAAAACGGCTATGCGGATTATGCTTTGTTTGTTGGATTAAAACTTGTGGGTATTATAGAAGCGAAAAAAGCAATGCTTGATATTCCTTCTGTTCTTGATTATCAGTGCAAAGATTATGCAAGTCAGATAAAATCAGAGCATAATGAGTATCTGATAAATAATTGGGGCAAATATAAAGTTCCCTTTATATTTGCGACTAACGGAAGAAAATATTTGAAACAAATAGAAATAAAATCCGGAATATGGTTTCAAGATTTAAGAGATAGTACTAATGCTCCTAAAGCTTTGCAAGGTTGGATTAGTCCTCAAGGAATTATGGAATTGCTTGAAAAAGATATAGTTAATGCCAATAACGAACTTCAAAACACACCATATAACCTATTGGAAGACCCAGACGGACTTAATCTCAGAAAATATCAGATA
>JAUNJJ010000289.1 GCA_030533325.1 Oscillospiraceae bacterium | reverse complement strand
GTTTTAACTGCCAGTATCGTACTTTACCAAGAAGATGTTCAGATATTACGGTTGGAGACTTTTGGAGAATTAATAACGTATCATGCTATGATTTATATAAGGGAATATCTGTCGTAATAATTAATTCGGAAAAAGGAGAAAACTTATTTCATAGTATTAAAGATAAATTGTTTTTTGAAAAAAGAACGATTGAAGAAGTTCTGGAAGGAAATCCTGCTTTGCTGAAAGATCCAACTGATAACGGAAATAAAAAAGCATTTTTTCAGTATCTGGAAACAGGAGGGTTTATAGAGAGTGTTGAGAAAGTAATAGGAAAAATAGTAAATACCGAAGACGGGCCTGAACAGAGTTTGGAAATCGATAAATCAAGATATAGACATAATGGAGATATTGATGAAGAACTATATATGTACTTGAACTATCAATGTAAGAATGTAATCAGAAAGGGAAAAGCAAAAATAATTCCATATAAGAATGTTATTCTTGATATACAAAATGATTCTAAGATTATTTTAGAGGGAGATAAAGATTTCGAAATTGGATTTAATTTACTTAAGGGTTCAAGAATTGAAACACTAATTAGATTAGGAAAGTCAGCAAAAATAATATTACATCATGGGGGTTTCTTATTTTATGGTACTACATTAGAAGTTAAGGATAATGCTATTTTTGAAGCGGGTTATTTTTCGGCTAATACAGGAAGCGTATTTATTGTAGATAAAAAAGTGTATTTTGGTGAGGATGTTATGATAGGTCGTAACGTAATGATTTATGACAGTGATTTTCATCAAGTAATAAATTATTCGGGTGAACCTACAAATTTACCTCAGGAAGTAGTAATAGAGGACCACGTATGGCTTACTTCAAATATTAATGTCAACAAAGGAACTCATATTAATGAAGGAACAATAATTGCAAATCAAACAGTAATCTATGGAAATATTCCGGAGTACAGTCTGGTTGCCGGCAAATCAAATGGAAAAGTACATAAAAATGATGTGAGATGGAGCCGAAATAAAACAAAGAAATACACAAAGGAATTTTCTGAAAGAAAGATAATCTTATATGGTTTTGGAATAGAGGGAAAAAAATTTGAAGACCTATATAAAGATAGAATTGAATATATTATAGATAATAAACAAAATGCAGAAGGAGTTATTACGTTTGATGAATTTGTTCGCACATCAATCGATGTCCTCAATAATACAGATGAATGGATGTGTGTAATAGCGGCACCAAATTACTATGATTCCTTATATGAGCAGATAAAAGGATATATACCTGAATTGTTGGTTATATCTTATACTGAGGTGTAGATGCGGGTTTATAACATGAAAGAGATTATTGTTTATGCTTGAACTATATAATGGTGTGAAAATACCGAGAATTGGACTTGGCGCGAAAATTATACCATTTGGAGATGCCGGAAAAGATGAATTACAAAATGAATATGAATTTTATCTGCATGCTATTAATTCCGGAATTTGCAAATTGTTTGATACATCTGCAGCATATGGAAGAAATGACGAGGCTATTGGAATGGCGGTATCAGACTCCCATTGTAGAGACGGAATTAAAATTATGTCAAAAGTTTCAAATTCACAGCAAAGAGAGGGTGAAATCAGACGATCGTTTGAGGCACATTTGAAGTATTTGAAAATGGATTATTTGGACTATTACCTAATCCATTGGCCACAGACAGGAACATTTATAAAGACATATTTGGAAATTGAAAAGTTGTATGAAGAGGGACTGGTTAAAGCTATAGGAGTTTGCAATTGTAATATCCATCATCTAAAAGAATTGGAATACTATACAAATATAAAACCAATGATTAATCAGTTTGAAATAACTCCTGTTTTCACACAGGATGCGCTGGTGAATTATTGCAAGGCATTTGATATTATGCCGATAGCATATAGTTCAGTTGGAAGAATGCACGATGTATTAATTAAGGGAGAACCAATAAAGGAATTAGGAAATAAATATGGTAAAACTCCTGCACAAATTATTACGAGATGGAACATTCAACTGAATAGGACCGCTCTTATTCGAACGCGAAATAAAACTCATTTTAATGAAATATTTGATGGGGTGCATGACTTCGAACTAACAGATAAAGAAATATATTGGATAAATAGTATGAATGATAACATCAGACTGCGTTACGATCCGGATATGGCAGATT
>JAUNJJ010000113.1 GCA_030533325.1 Oscillospiraceae bacterium | reverse complement strand
CTCCTGATTACTGGGCTCAGACCAAGGATATGTCTCAGACTATCACAGGTAACAGTGGTACTATTACATGGAACATTGATTCCGATATTTCAAGCATTATCCAGACACAGTACGGCGGTCAGCTTAAGTTCGGTATCTGGTGGATTGACTGTGGCGAATTCACAATTGATTCTATCAAGGTTTACACAAACGGATCATCCACACCAACTTCTGCACCAACTACAACTCCAACTGTTAAACCAACTACTGCGCCAACAACAACACCAACATCAGCACCTACTACACCATCAGACAGTAAAGTTAAGGGTGATGTAAATGATGACGGCACAGTTTCAGCAGCAGACGTTGTTACATTATTACAGTCACTTATCGGTAAGAAGACACTCTCTTCAAACGGTAAAGCAAATGCTGATATGAACGGCGATAACAAGATTTCTATCCTTGACCTTATTCTCTTAAAGAATCAGATGCTCAAGTAATTTACTAAAAAAACACTTCCGTGAAAGAATTTTCACGGAAGTGTTTTTTTATTTATAAAGGCTTTTTATTTGACTGGATTCTGTAAATAATTTTCGACTTAACAAATGAAGGGAGAAAAGTTGAAGCCGCTATACTTAGTTTCATTTTAAATTGAGGTATGATATAAAAATGCCCCTTCAGAGTCATATCTATTGCATATCTTGCCACTTCTTCAGAGTTTGCAGGACTGAAACTGTTCGATACGCCTATTCTTCTGTTAAACTCAGTCTGAACCGGTCCCGGACACAGAACACTTATCCGAACTCCGCTTCCTGATTCCTTTATCTCACGGTACAGTGCCTGCGAAAGATTAAGAACATAGGACTTGGATGCATAATAAGCGGCCATAAGCGGTCCCGGATAAAAAGCTGCAGATGAGGCAACATTCAGAATTGTTCCCTGGTCTTCCTTTCTGAACTTTTTATAGAATAATTTTGTAAGTATATGAAGGGCTGTAACGTTAAGATTAATAAGCTCTGTTTCCTTTTTAAGCGAGGTTTTTTCAAAACATCCTACCTCTCCTATTCCGGCATTATTAATCAGCAGATCAATCTTCATGTTTTTACATACTCTGAAAATATTTACTGCATTTTCTGCTTTTGAAAGATCAGCAGCAATTACTTTTACTCTTACCGGCAGAGTTTTTTTCAGCTGCTGAAGCTTGTCTTTACTTCTTGCAACAAGTATAAGGTCATATCCAAGTTCACTCAGATAAACGGCCATATCATGTCCGAGACCAGTACTTGCTCCTGTTATCAGTGCTGTCATTTCTTTTCCTCCTAAAAAAATCAGTGGTATAATTATATCATAAATCCGACATTTATTCAACTCGCTTCTGCATTTTTATGAGGTTATAAATTCATCCGGTTTCAGAAAAAAATTAAGCAAAATATACAAATTCCTCTTTACAAGCGACCTGTTTATATGTTATAATTAATATAGCAGAATTACTAAGGAGGAGATTATCAGAAAATGAATCAGAGTAATCAGCTTTCCTACATCGTCACACCAAATGACTTTCTCAGTGCTGGTGCAGTTTCGGAAGATTTAAAAACAAAGCTCACTGATATGAACGTTGACAACGAAATCATACGCAAAGCTACACTTGCCGTATACGAAACAGAACTTAATATGATAATCCATGCAAACGGTGGTCTTATCGAAGCTCAGATTCTTCCTGACATGCTCAAAATCGAAGCCTCGGATAACGGACCAGGTATTCCAGACGTCGAAAGGGCAATGGAAAACGGCTATACAACAGTTTCTCCTGACTCAGAGGTTCGGGCGCATGGTATGGGCAAAGGATGCGGACTCTCTAAAATACGCAACTGTACTGATAATTTTGAGATAGAAACAGAACTCGGATGCGGTACAACAATCAGATTCGAAATTAACCTCAGATAAAATATATTTTCCAAAAATTCAATTAAAAAATCAGGTATACAGATTTTTCTGTATACCTGATTTTTTATTTCTGTATTCTTATTATTGCATCCTTCGGGAAAATCCTGTCACACGGAATCGAAAATTTCATCATTGCGTGATTTGCACTTTCCACTGGTTCATCATGTTCATTGTATATTGTTTCTGCTTTGATAATCTGCGGCTTTGCTCCCGGTGAAAATACCTCAAGCGTATCTCCGGCAAGGAATTTATTTCGCTGTGTTGCGTAGATTCTGCCGTCCCTGCACTCATCAACTACAGCCACAACATCATATTCTCTGATATATCCACCTGTTTCATAGTACTGACTTTCCTTTGGATGACCGAAGAAAAATCCGGTACAGTATTTTCTGTGACTTACTTTAAACACCTCATCATATACCCACTGAGGAACAGGTTCGCCTTTCAGGCAGCAGTCCACAGCCATTCTGTAGGCGTTTGTAACTACCGATACATAATAGGCTGACTTCGCCCTTCCCTCAATCTTCAGGCTGTATATGCCGGCTTCACGAAGTTTGTCAATGTGTTCTATCATTGACATATCCTTGGCATTGAGTATATATGTTCCCTGTTCATCTTCAAAAACCGGATAAAACTCTCCCGGTCTCTTTTCCTCCTGAAGATGATATCCCCATCTGCATGGCTGTGCACATTCGCCACGGTTTGCATCACGGTTTACAAGATAGCTTGAAAGAAGGCATCTTCCTGAGAAGGATACGCACATTGCACCGTGTACGAAGCACTCTATTTCCATTTCCTTAGGTGTTTTAGCACGGATTTCTGCAATCTCATCAAGGCTGAGCTCACGTGCAAGAACCACTCGCTTACAACCCATATTGTAGAGTTCGTTTGCTGTTACGTAGTTTACTATTCCTGTCTGTGTGGAAGCATGTATTTCCATATCAGGGGCATATTTTTTTATAAGGGATATGATTCCGAGATCTGCTGCAATAAGTGCATCTACGCCACACTCAACAGCTTCACGTACAAATTGTTCAAAAAGCGGGATCTCATTGTTTCTCGGAAGAGTATTACATGTAAGGTAGACTTTTACACCTTTTTCGTGTGCAAGCTTTACAGCTTCCATAAGACCTTCATAGTCAAAATTTCCTGATGATGCTCTCATTCCGAAATTTTTTCTTCCAAGGTATACTGCATCTGCACCGTAGTTAAGTGCAGAGAGCAGTCTTTCGCGGTCGCCCGCCGGGGCAAGGACCTCCAGTTCCAAAATCATGGCCTCCAGTTATTAATTTTATTTATTTTTCTTAAAAATCTTTATTTTTCTTAAAAGTCCTCAGGGTCTATGCCGGCAGCATAGAGGTTTTCTTCGTGCTGCTCGAGTGTTTCAGCGTAGTAAACTTCGCGGGTTTCGATATTGGCACAGAAGTAGTAGTAGTTTGTTTCATTTGGCCAGAGGACTGCTTTGATTGCGTCGACGCCAGGGCTGCATATCGGTCCCGGCGGGAGTCCTGTTGACTGGTATGTATCATATGCATTAAGCATCTTGTTATTTACTGAATAATCGTCAAGCTCTTCAAGATATTCGCTGTATTCACGTGTAGGGTCAGATTCGAGTGACGGGAACATATCAGCATTTGCAAGACGGTTGTTAAAAACTGAAGCAACATTTTTCATATCGGCTGTGTCTCTTGCTTCAAGCTGAACAATTGATGCAAGTGTTATTACCTTATCCATTGACATGCCCAGTTCGGAAGCTCTCTTCTGTATTTCTTCATCATACTTTGCTTCAAAGTTTTCATATACTTTTCTGAGAATAACCTCATAGTCTGCTTCTTCAAGATCTTCAAAATTATCTGAAGGTGCTTTGTAGAACTCATATGTATCCGGGAAGAAGTATCCTTCCATTCTGTCAAATCTAAGGTCATTTGCAGAAGACTTTGGTATAAGGGACTCAAAGTCGTAGTCATCAAGACCCATGTTGAAGTAATAAACAAGCTTGTCTGCATCACATACGCCTTCTTCCTCAAGCATATTTGCAGCCTCTCTGAGACGTGTACCCTCCTTAAAAGTAATACGTACTGTTTCCTTTTCAACATAGTTATCACGCTGAAGTTCCTCAAGAATATCCTGATAACCCATGTTCGGACGAAGATTGTGTGTTCCTGATACATAGTCAAGCGGACCTTCATTTCTCTTTTCTGAAAGTGAAACAAGAAGTCTGAACATCTTTTCAACTTTAATTATAGGTTCCTTTTTCTTTGTTTCCTGATCAACTGTCATTGCTTTTATAACGTCATCAGTAGTAGCATCTTCAGGAACAGTTACAATATATGTAGCAGCACTCTTATCAATTCCAAGAAATTCTCGTGCAAGGAATATCGTACCGACTGAAGCAATAACTGAAACACTCAGGATTGCAAAAGTAAAAACAAGACTTACTGCTATTCGGTTTCCTTTCCTTGGCTTGATGTATTTTACCTGTCTTACCGGTTTCTTCGGCTTTGACTTTGATGCAGGAGAAGGCGAAAACAGTGATCTGAATACTTTAGAAACTGAAGAGCCTGTATTTTTCTTCTCAGACTTCTGGTTCTGACCGTTTTCCTCTTTTAGATTATCCATTGATTTTTATTAGTCCTTTCTCTGTTATAATATATTCAACGCTTTTATCATGCGGTTCACAGGGAACAGCATCATATATAAGCGACTGATAACACAATCCGGCAGAAACAACTTCTGTTTGCGCATCAAGGAACCGGTCATAATATCCGCCACCGTAACCGGTTCTGTTTCCGGACATATCAAAGGCCATTCCCGGAACCAGACACAAAGTTCCTGAAAAATCCTTTACTTTATTTTCTTCTTTATATTCCGGTTCAGGAATCCCCATGGATGAAGTCTTAAGTTCTGCAACACTTTCTATTCTCAGAAAATCCATCTGCCCGTTCTTCCGGCACCTCGGAACTGCAACTGTTATCCCTTCGGCAAGCAGATAATCAATTATACCGGACGTACCAGCCTCATGACCTACTGAAATATATGTGAGTACAGTCCTGATACCATCAAGCAGCCCGGAACTGATAAGATTTTCACATATCTTTTTATCTGCAGATTCCTTTTCCTCACGGGATGAAAATACAGACGAACGCCTGGCAAGTGCTGTCTTTCTGAAAGCTTTTTTATCCATCATTTATCTGTTGTAAACAAGAGTGGATGAAAGTGCATTCCTTATATCTCTTGATTTAAGAATCTCAACTATCTTAAGGGCAAAGTCAATAGCTGTGCCCGGCCCCTTTGATGTAATGAACTTACCTGATACACAAACTGTGCCCTCACCTGCAGCTGCGCCTTCAAGCTGATCTTCAAATCCCGGATAGCAGACTGCCTCGTGACCATTAAGGAGTCCTTTGTGACCAAGTACAGAAGGAGCTGCACATATTGCTGCAACGTAGATATTATTCTTTACACAATAGTCAATTGCATTCTGAACTGTCTCTGAAGCTTCAAGGTTCTTTGTACCAGGCATACCGCCCGGAAGAATAATCATTTCAGGCTTTTCGTCTATCTTAAAATCCTTGTCAGCCATATCTGACTGAACGAGAATACCGTGAGAGCCGCGTATTGCCTCTCTGCCTATGCCAACTGTCTTAATTTCGATTCCGCTTCTTCTGCAGAGATCAACAACTGTAAGTGCTTCAATTTCTTCAAAACCATCAGCTAAAAATAAATATACCATAATCTTTACCTCAACCTTTATTTTGATTTATTTGCAGTGTCTTCACGCATCTGTCTGTAAAATTCAGTTACTTCGTTATATTTTCCGCAGGTCATTTTTCCTTCAGGACATTTTCCGCATCTTACGCATGAAGGACCTGCCTTTTTAAATATGGAGGGTGCCGCTTCGCAGCAGAGACGGAGCATTTCGTCGGCAACAGCCTTGATTTCCCACTGCGCTCTGTTACAGCATCTGAGACTGAAGAAGTTAAGAAGGCTTCGTGCGTTCATTGTAACAGCCATCTTTGTTTCACATGAATTAGGAAGGACAAAACGTGCATCCTCAATGGCTTTCTTTTCTGCTTTTGAACGGGCAGTTTTGTCATCCATGCCTGCTGCAATAAAATCTTCATAATGCTTCTTCTCCAGCATATCCGCGAGCACATTGTATGTATCCAGCGCATCATTCATGGATTTTTCAAACACAGCCTTTGCCTCAGGAATCTTTTCAATCTCCGGAGGAGTTATATATACAAAACTGCTTTTCTTTACATAGCGCTGACTCTGAACAGAAAATGATGCTATACGGTGTCTTGTTATCTGAGCGAGCAGTGTCCTTGAAACACCTTCTATCCCGAATGTGAAAGAAACATGCTCGATAGGGCTTTCATGTCCGATATTTGCCAGCATCTGAACAAAACCTGAAGTTTTCTCTTCATCAAGTCCTTCCATCATCGTTTCAATTCCCGAATCAGAATAGCAGAGTTTTGCTGCAGCGGCTACTATCTTTTCCGGCTCAGGTGTATGAGCTATTAATGTTACTTTCACAGGGTATCATCTCCAAATAAATATTCCATTTTATTTTAACATTTATCAGGGCAAAAGTCAATATGCGTGCGACCTCAAAAATCCTGTACGTTTGCTATCCAAGTATACTCATTATATCATCCGTCGACATCCTCATGATATTGCCTTCACCGCTGACAGCAAGTTCGGCAAGTTCAGCTTTGTTTTTCTGAAGATCACATATCTTTTCCTCTATCGTTCCACGGGTGATTAGTTTGTAAATCTGAACATTTCTCTTCTGACCGATCCTGTAAACACGGTCTGAAGCCTGATTTTCAGCAGATACATTCCACCACGGGTCGTAATGAATAACAATATCCGCTCCTGTAAGATTAAGACCTGTTCCTCCGGCTTTGAGAGAAATAAGAAAAACATTTGTATCGTCTTTATTGAATTTATTTACCATATTAAGACGCTCACGCGGCCTTGTCGAACCGGTAAGCATGAAAAAGCTTATTCCCGTTTCATTTAAACGTTCTGCTATTCTGTCAAGCATGGTGGTAAACTGCGAGAAGATAAGAAGTTTATGTCCTGAATTCACACACTCCTCAACCAGTTCACAGCAGAGATCAAGCTTACCGCTCCCGCCTTCATAATCCTCAAAAGCAATGGACGGGTCACAGCAGATCTGACGAAGTCTGGTAAGCATAGCAAGTATCTTAAGTTTTTCCTGCTCATCAGTACTCTCCCTGAGAGTGTTCTTTATACTGAGAACATTTGCGGAATACAGCTTTGACTGTTCCGTGCTCATATCTGAATAAAGTATCGTCTCTGTCTTTTCCGGAAGTTCAGTAAGAACCTCCTTTTTCATACGCCTTAAAATGAACGGTGAAACAATTTTCTGAAGGGAGGCAACAGCTTCGCTGTCCTTGTTTTTAACTATCGGTGTCTCAAAACTCTTCCTGAATGAAGTATATCCGAAGAGATATCCCGGCATAATGTAGTCAAATATACTCCAGAGTTCAGCCAGACTGTTTTCAACCGGCGTACCCGTCAGAGCATATCTGACTTCACTGTCTATACCCTTTACTGCCTTTGCAGCCTGTGTGGAATGATTTTTGATATACTGTGCTTCATCGATAAACTGCATATAGAAATGCTTTCCGTCATACTCGGCAATATCACGGGCAATAATTGAATACGAAGTAATGATAACGTCGTATTTTTCCATCTCACTGATAACAGCCTTTCGTTCATTAACCGTTCCGTTTACAACAGCTGCTGAAAGTTCAGGTGCAAATTTTTTTATTTCACTTTCCCAGTTAATCGTAAGAGAAGCAGGGCAGACTACAAGGTTTGTTCTGTGTTCAGTACTGTTTATTTTTGCATCGGCCATAAGTGAAATTGCCTGAAGAGTTTTACCAAGACCCATATCATCAGCAAGCACCCCGCCGAATTTATAGTTTGCTATTGTCCTGAGCCATCTGAAACCGTACTTCTGATAGTCACGCATAATATTGTCAAGGTGTTCAGGTGCATGAAGATTCTCCGCATCGTCGGCCATATGGCGATATTCTTCAACTCTGGTTCTGAACTGCTTGTTTCTCTTAATCCTAAGTGCCTCAGTGTCACCGGCCAGATTATCCAGGTAGAGCATACGGTACGCCGGAATGCTTATTCTTTCCTTCAGGAATGCCCTGTCGGTAATATTCAGACTGTTTGTAAGTTCAGCAAGCTCTGAAATACCTGAATCAATCTCCGCAAAGGAACCGTCCTTCAGACGATGATACTTCACACCGCTCCTGTACGCATTAAGGAGTTCAAGAAGTTCTTCAGCAGAATAATTTTCCTCTGTTATCTCGAGCTGAAGCAGACTGCTCTCAGGTTTTATTCCTATTACCGGACGTGCTGCAGGTCTTATTCTGAAATTCTTAAATCTTTCAGACGCAAAAATCTCCATATTGCCCATCAGTCTGTCAAGGCCTTCGGAACACAGTCTGTACAGAGTATCCTCATCAGGTACAACGAGAGGATGTTTTGAATCGTAATTCTGATCAAAATAATCTGAAACCATATTTTCCACAGCGTATTCCATCTCGTAGTCACATAATCTGTCATTTTTATTACTGTATGCCTCATAAATTTTATCATCATATGTAAACAAAAGTTTTCCCACAGTATCGCCTGATTTGTCCACATCTATATAAAGCTGGGCAGTGCCTTCTGCCGGAGCACAGTCCTCTATAATGTCGAGGTTTTTTATTTCACAGAATTTCTGTACTGACTTCAGAACCGAAGAATAGAACAATGGCATATCGTCTCTGGTTATCTTTATATTTTCATTTGACTTCAATATGTTGTACAGTCTGGCAGTACGATTGGTAAAATTCTGATCCGGATAATAGATTACACCCTCATCTTTTCTGTACCAGACTGAAAAATCAGTTGTCCAGATAACGTCATATCTGCCTTTATAATCAAGTTCAAGAGAAAAAACATCTTCTGATTTCTGTACCAGATTAAATCTGACTACAGGATTTTCACATTTTACAAGAAGTTTGCTGTTGTTGAAACTGATATAATCACCATTATAAATTTCAAGCAGATCTGAAAATTCATAATGGGAAATATCTTTTTCCTTTACAGTATAATAACCACCGTTGTAACCAACAAGCCTTTCAGTAAAATCAAGCAGTTTCCTGCTTCTTTCATCAAGTCCGCTGTACGAATGCACCAGCGAAAGAGTTTTACCGTACTGCTTTCTCTCATTTTTATCAAACATATGCTTGATTGAAGAAAGATCATTTACAATAAATTCTCTCCCACTCATGTAACTTATATGCATCGTAAAGGTAAGCCTGTTAAATTTGAAAGAAACACACGGAGCAAGCTTTATTGAATTCTTTTCAACAGGACTTTCATTCTGAACTACGAGATTCCTTGTTCTTTCATTGTATTCCTTTATGAGATCAAAAACATACTCAGAACTTCCGGAAGAAGCTGAATTCTCCTTCATATATTCGGATACTTCCATAAGAAGTGCAACAAGGTGCTTGCAGGGATAATCGCACGGACAGCTGCACAGATATGATTTAACATTCCCTGTTTTCATGTCAATCTTAGCCAGCACACCGTATTCTTTACTCCCTTTAACAATTGCTACAAATTCACCTTTACCGTCCGCATGGAGATTTTTCACTTTATTCTTGTAATAATATTCACGTCCTCTTGCAAAAATAACACTGTTAAAACTATCCTCTATTCTGTTTATATTCATCTGATTTACCTCGTTTTCTAAAATTCAGTTCTGTATCTATTATACATGATTATGGCAGAAATTACAAGAAAAAATAATAAAGCCGGCTTCCACATAACAGCGGTAACCGGCGTTATAAATAAAATTCATTTACTGAAGCAGACTAAGAACTGAATTTGTGCTTGTATTTGCCTGTGCATACATAGACTGAGCTGCTTCGCTCAGTATATTTTTACTCGCAAAATTCACCATTTCCTGAGCGTAATCGGTATCGGATATACGGCTTTTGGTTGATGAAAGATTTTCTGCCGTAAGAACAACAGAATCGCTTACATACTCCATTCTGTTCTGATACGAACCAAGGCTGCCGCGTTCAAAGGAAACTATTTCAAGTGCAGCTTTAAAGCTGTCAATCGCATTGTTTACAGTATCCAGTGAATTTATTTTTACTTTATCTATACCAAGTTTTTCAGAGGATAACTCAGGTAATTTGATGTACAACTTTCCTGCAGATGCTTCACCTGAATTAATCACGATATCCGCATTCGATGAACCAGCTGCATTCGGGTTCTTCTCCGCAAAAAGCCTTATTCCGTTAAAATTGGATGTGACTGAGATTCTGTCTATTTCGTCAATCAGCTCATCGACTTCGTTCTGCAGTACACCTCTTTCACTGTCATCAAGAACACCGTTGGCAGCCTTTAAAGAAAGTTCATTTCCTCGTTTAAGCATCTCGCTTATCTCTGCCATCGCACCTTCAGCAGTCTGAACAAGACTTACACCATCCTCAGTGTTTTTATCATATGTATCAAGCACAGTAATGTTCAGACGCATTTTCTGGGATATCCCCAGTCCGGACGCATCGTCAGCCGCCCGGTTAATCCTGAAACCTGATGAAAGCTTTTCCATGCTTTTCTGGGTTTTGGTTTTGTTTACACTCATCGTACTGTGCGCACTCATTGCTGTGGTATTCGTATTAACAACTAATCCCATTGTAATCCCTCACAATCTTTTTTACTTCAAAAACACTTCCCTGTGTCTTCTGAATATTCCGTTCAACATACCTATAATAATATTATCGTCAGATTAATTATATTTTAAATATCAGATGTGAGTTTTTTCGTTAACATTTTGTTTCCATTTTCTTACACACTCATGAATTTTCATAACTTTCACGAATTTTCACTTGACAAATGAAAATTCATGAATATAATATAATTAACAAACAGAAACGAGGTGCAAAAATAATGAAAGAAAGTGAAAATACAGAATTAAGGAAAATGATAAAGTTATCAGATGCTGATGTTTTTGAAAAAGCACGAAGCATTAACCAGGAACTTACATTTTCAGCTCTGGAAAAAGAATTCCGTGATGCCGGACTTGATATAAAATATAACTCACTTGGATTAAGAGACATGAAAACAAATGAATACACAAATCTGGCAGGTATAATTTCTGATCAGTGTCCGTATACAGTAAAAATAGCAGTCTTTTCAGACAGTGAAAACACTGTATTTCGTGACCGCAAGGAATTCGGCGGTTCTGTTTTTGAGCAGTATCATAAAACTGCTGATTACCTTTCGGTTTGTAACCGCATATCTTCTGATATTAATGGATTTAAACGGAATGACAATTATGATTATCCGGTTGCCGCTCTCAGAGAATGTCTGCTTAATGCGTTAATCCACCGAGACTACAGCTACAGTGGAAGCATAATAATCAATATAAACGAGTCATGCATCGAGTTTATTTCATTAGGAAATCTTGTCGAAGGTCTGTCAAAGGAAGACATCATCAGCGGAGTTTCCATCTGCAGAAATGAAAAGTTAGCAGAAATATTCAGAAAAACCGGATACGTTGAAGCATACGGAACAGGTATAAGGAGAATTTACAGCCTGTATCATAACTGTTCTGTAACACCTGAAATAATAATTACACCAAATGCATTTAAAATCATATTACCGAATATGAATGCAGCGAATTCACCTGATCATTCGGATTTATCAGAACATGAAATAAAGGTATTATCAGAATTAAAAATAAAAAAAGAAATGACACCTTTACAACTGGAAGAGCTTTTGAACCTGAAGAAAACCAAAACTTATATGATTACCAGACATCTTGAAGAACTTGGATATATCATAAGTAAAGGCAGAGGTAAAACAAAGGTCTATAGAATAAACGAATAAGGGCACTCATGATGATTACAGACAAAGAACCTGTTGACGAAATCGAGCGATATACAAGGCTGGATGCTACTGCTTTAAAATCAATAGCTCAGTCAATTGGGAAAACGCTTGTAATTTAGTCACCGGACATTATTAAGCCGGATGCTGCTGTTTAACAGTATATGCATCGTGCAGTTCCAGCAAATGCAAATTGCAATATAACATTGAAAACCGCCGGATTCCAGTATAGAATCCGGCGGTTTTGGATTTTATTCTTCGTTCAGTCTGTCCATGATTTCAGCGAGGTCTCCGCCCGGTGCAAATGATTCAGGATTGCTCAGCTTTTCAATGTACTCTTCTTTCTTTTCTTCTGTAATATTCAGACTTCCGAAATCTGTAAGTGCATCAATCGCTCCTTCAAGTGTTAATTCCTGCTTTTTCATTACCCTGAGGATATTCTCAATGTCTTTCAGTTCTTTTCCTTCCACTTTTCCTTCATCTCTGCCACGCATCAGTATCCTCTTCGCCTCAGTTTCTATCAGTGGTCCGCCCATAACTTCACCTACTCCCTTCTTTACTTTTT
>JAUNJJ010000112.1 GCA_030533325.1 Oscillospiraceae bacterium | reverse complement strand
GAAGTAAAGACTGAACCTGAAACAGAAACTGAACCGGAAATAATTCACGAACCTGAAATAAATACCGTACCGGAAGTTAAATACGAACCACGGATAAAACCGAATCCTGTGATAATACCCGAACAGGAGGAAATTCAGACTGACAGTGAAGATATTCTGAAGGAACGCTACAGTTTTATAACGGAAAGTGCACTGAAAAAGAAAACTCCTGAAGTAAAACCAACGGAACCGGAAAGACCGCAGCTGAGACTTATAGGTGAGGTGTTCGGAGGCTACATTATTTCTGAAGTCGAAGGAAAGATGATAGTAATAGACAAACATGCGGCGCATGAACGTATCATTTTTGAAAAACTGAAAGCAGAGAACAAGGAACCTGCCAGTCAGCTTGTACTTTGTCCTGAGGGTATTCTCCTCTCACTTGATGAAGCGGATGCACTTTACGAAAACAATTCAGTTCTTGAAAATATGGGCTTTAAGCTTGACTATTCCGGAAGTCCGTATGTTTCGGTAAAAGCTGTTCCTGTTATACTTGCAGAACTTAACATGGACGAGATAATTCCTGAGCTTGCTGAAAATTTCAGAAACAACAGGCGCGACCCGCGGCCTGAAGCCATAGATGACATACTTCACACAATGGCCTGCAAAGCGGCAATAAAAATGAACGACAAAAACAGCGACGCAGAGCTTAAAAAGCTTGCAGAGGATGTTTACTTCAATGAAAAAATCAGACACTGCCCTCATGGCAGACCGGTTATGTTTGTCATTTCGAAGTATGATTTTGAAAAGCAGTTCAGAAGAATAGTCTGAAAAATCCGGAGGTTAAATTTTGAAACCAGAGATACTTGTAATTGCCGGCCCGACTGCTTCGGGTAAGACGGCACTTGGAATAGAGATGGCACTGAGGCTTAACGGTGAAATAATCTCCGCTGATTCGATGCAGATATACAAGGGCATGGATATCGCCACTGCCAAGCCGACAGCTGAGGAAATGAGCAGAGTTCCGCATCACCTTATAGGATTTCTCGACAGAAGTGAGAATTTTTCTGTTGCTGACTATATTAAGCTTGCTGCTGAAAAAGCGGATGACATCATTTCACGCGGAAAAGTTCCTGTTGTTGTGGGAGGGACAGGGCTGTATATTTCTTCTTTTGTGAACAATATACAGTTCCCGGATATAAAAAATGATGAAAAGGTTCGTGAGCGGCTGAGAAGAGAGGCTTCCGAATACGGAAATGAAATGCTTCTTGAAAAACTGAGAAAATGTGATCCTGAAACGGCAGCAGTACTTCATGCCAATAATCTCGGACGAATAATACGTGCACTTGAGGTATTTGAGGTTACAGGCAGGAAACTAAGCGAATACAAAAGGGAAAGCACACTTGTCGAATCTCCTTATAAATTCACAACGGTTGCACTGACATATGATAACCGGCAGGTGCTTTATGATCGTATAAACAAAAGAGTTGATCTTATGATGGAAAACGGTCTGGTTGATGAGGCATATGAGATATTTTCGGAGAGAGACAGCATAGGGACGGCACATCAGGCTATCGGCTGCAAGGAACTTGCTCCTTATTTTGAAAAAAAAGCCTCTCTTGATGAGTGTGTGGAAAAAATAAAACAGGAGACAAGAAGATACGCAAAAAAGCAGCTTACATGGCTCAGAAAAGAGCCGGATATAAACTGGATTGAGGGCAGCTGTGAAAGTGATATAAATTTTTTTATAAAAAAATGTGAAAATCTTATAGCCAAATAATAATTTATATGTTATAATAAATCTTATGTAGGCAAAAACAAAAAACAACAATGGACAAAACATTTTTTTCGTATCGTATTTGATGCAGAAAATGCGGTACATGTTTATTTGTTTTATTTTTCATCTGCAGAAAAGGAGTTTTATATGAACAAGCAGTTAAATTTACAGGATGTATTTTTAAACCAGGCAAGAAAAGAAAAGATTTCAATAACGATTTATCTTACAAACGGATTTCAGTTCAAGGGTATGGTAAAGGGTTTTGACAGCTATATCGTAATACTTGACCAGGACGGAAAGCAGAGTATGGTTTACAAGCATGCCATTTCCACAATTATTCCTTCAAGACATATCTCAATCCTTGACAATGCATCCGCTGAAAAGGCCGAATAAATGAACACCCGGACTGCGAAACTTCTGCTTTCGATTCTCGTAGTTTTTATGACACTCACGATAATCAACGTAATCGTACATATATTCAAAAATGATTATGTTACCGAAACCGCAGTTGCGATATCTGCATCCAACTCAGTTTCATTCAGGGGAGTTTATATCAGAGATGAGGAAACTATCGAGTACAGCAGAGGAGGAGTAATCAGTTACGCAGTGGAGGACGGCGGAAGACTGAGTTCAGGTGAGATTGCTGCATATGTGTATGATGATGAAAACCAGATTCGTATAAATGAACGGATAGCTGAGATAGATTCAGAGATAGCAGTTCTGAAAAAGATACAGAATCCGGGCACTCAGGAAGTTGCCCAGCCGGCATATCTTGCCGGACTCATAGAAGATGCTTACCGTAATATAATATACAGCAAGGAATCAGGAGATCTGGACAAGCTCAGATCTGAAAAACAGGAGCTTATTATTTATCTGAGTACCATGCAGTACGTTACTCAGAAGGTATATAATTTTTCTGACAAGATAGCGAGTCTTGAAACTGAAAAACATGATCTTGAAAGTCGTCAGGTCGACCCGACAGATACAATAACCGTTCCTCATTCATCATATTTTGTAAGTTATACTGATGGTTATGAAGAGATACTTGACTTTAAAAAGGCAGATACGATTACAGCATCGGAGATAAGAAGCGTTTCCGACAGTAATCCTGAAAAGATAAATTCTGCAAGTATCGGAAAGGTTATAAACGGCTATGTGTGGAAGATAGTCGGCGTAATTGAAGATTCAAAGGATTTTTTCAAGGAAGGTAATTCCATTAAGTTATATTTTCCGTCAAGTGATACCACTATCAATGCAGAGATAGAAAAAGTACGTGACGGAGATACTGAAACCGAAAAAATAATTATTATAAAATGTACTGATATGTCCTATGACTTTGTTCAGCACAGAGTCGAAACAATAGAGATTCAGGACAATGAGCACAAAGGAATACGTATTCCCCGTGAGGCTGTATACGTCAAGGAAGAGGAACAGGAGGTAGTAAACCCTGAAACAGGGACTGCTGAAACTGTAAAGGTATCTGTTCCGGGCGTATATATCAAACAGGGGGAGAATGTTATATTTAAAAAGATAGACTCCGTTTTCCAGGGAGAAGACTATGTAGTGTCCAGGGTAAGAACAGAAAAAGAATATGTTCAGCTTTATGATGACACCATAGTAAGGGGCCTTTCGATAGGAGGCATGATTTCGGAATGAGTACACAGTTTGATTATGTTGAAGAGAATTTCAGAAAGATTTCTTTCAGGGTTAATGAAGCTAAGGAGAAGTACGGCCGTTCCGGAGATTCCATAGAGATTATGGCAGTTACTAAAACAGTAGCTCCGGAAATTGTCAATCATGCTGTTTCATCGTGCGGTATAAAACTGCTTGGTGAGAACAGAGTACAGGAATATCTTTCGAAAAAGGACTCCTATCTTCCTGCATCTGTTCATTTTATCGGACAGCTTCAGAGCAATAAAGTCAAATATATAATTGACTCAGTTGATATGATTCATTCAGTAGACAGTATTAAGCTTGCGAAAGAGATAGACAGGCGTGCACAGCGTATCGGTAAGATTCAGAATGTGCTTGTTGAAGTCAATATCGCGGGTGAAGAATCCAAAGGCGGAGTCAGTCCTGATGAACTGACGGATGTGCTTGCTGAAGCGGCTCAACTTCCGAATATAAAGGTTCAGGGGCTTATGACAATTCCTCCTGCATCAAATTCTGAAAAATTTCTCTGCGAAATGCAGAAATTATATATTGACATTTCTGAAAAAAAAATAGATAATATTAATATGAGTTTTTTGTCAATGGGAATGTCCGGCGATTATGAAACAGCTGTAAAATACGGTTCAAATATACTTCGTATCGGAAGTGCTTTGTTTGGAGCCCGGATTTACAGATAATTATGTACAGACTTGCTCTTTATCATTTTTTTCGCACGTGATGATAAAAGAAGCATAAAATATTCTTATTATTTTTTTGTGCGAGGAAAGGAAAGTATAAAATGAAGCTTTTAGATACTCTCAGAGATTATTTTTTACCGGCAGAGCAGGATGATGATTACCAGCCTGATACTCCTAAGGAAGTACAGCCTGTTCATCAGTCACAGACATCGGATGTTATGGAATCACCTGATGAAAAGAGAAACAAAGTTGTAAACATCCAGGCTACAGCACAGCTTCAGGTGGTTCTTGTAAAACCTGAAGTTTTTACTGATGCAAAACAGATTGCAGATCATCTTATCGCAAAGAAGACAGTTGTTCTCAATCTTGAAACTGCTTCATCAGAAAACAAGCGAAGAATCATTGACTTCCTTGTAGGTGTTGCATATGCCAATGGAGGAAGTCTCAAGCCGGTAGCAAACCTTACATATATCATTACTCCGTACAATGTTGGTTTCCAGGGTGAGGAACTCGTGGGTGAACTTGAAAATAACGGTATGATTTAATTTATGATATTTGTCAAGAGGTGATTTAAATTGATTAAAGCCAAAGATATTAACAGTCAGAGATTTGAAAAAGCAGCTTTTGGATATAAACAGGAAGATGTTGACGGATTCCTCAGTGAACTCGCCGCTGATTATGCTCAGCTTGAAAAGGATAACGAGGATATAAATGCCAAGCTTCAGGTTCTTGCTGATAAGGTAAGAGAATACAGAAAAGACGAGGAAGCGGTAAAGGATGCTCTTCTTTTCGCACAGAAGGAAGGACACCGTGTTGTTACGGAAGCCAGTGAAAAGGCTGAGGAAATGCTCAGAAATGCCAAGCTTGAAAGTGACAGAATGGTCAATGAGGCTACACTTGATACTAAAAAAGCTATTGATGAAGTTAAGGATGAGCTTAAGAGAGAACAGAAAAATCTTGCATATCTTCAGAAACAGGTTTCCGGATTCAAGAAGAACCTCTTTGATGTTTACAAGTCACATCTCGAAATGATTTCATCACTTCCTCAGTCAGATGATGATGATGATTTCTGTGAGGTTGAAGAGACTGAAGAAACAAAAGAAGAAACAGCAGAGAAGAAGGCTCCTTATGTAACGGCTTCAATTCCTGCTGCTGCACCTGAACAGCCTGCTGAGGAAAAGCCGGATCCGTTCAGAACACAGTCTATACCGATTATAGGCGGCGGTGACAGCAAGTATTCAGAACTTCAGTTCGGTCAGCAGAACAATAAGTAAATTATTATAAGCAAAGGAAGATAGATATAATGGCTCAGGATTACAACAATACTCTGAACTTACCAAAGACAGACTTTCCTATGAGAGGAAATCTGCCTTCCAGGGAACCTGTAACACTTGAAAAGTGGGAATCAGAAAGACTTTACTACAAGATGATTGAGAAGAACAAGGACAAGCCTCGCTACATTCTTCACGACGGTCCTCCGTATGCAAACGGTGAGATACATCTTGGTACAGCTCTTAACAAGATTCTTAAGGATTTTATTGTTAAGTACAAGAATATGAGCGGCTTCTGTGCGCCGTATGTACCGGGATGGGATACACACGGACTTCCTATCGAGCTTAAGGCTATGAAGGAAATAGGCGTTGAAAACGGAGCTATTCCTCCGGTTGAACTCAGAAAGCACTGCCGTGACTTTGCCATGACACATGTTAAGAACCAGATGAAGCAGTTCAAGCGTCTTGGCTCACTCGGTGATTATGATGATCCTTATCTTACACTTAAGAAAGAATATGAAGCGAGACAGATTGAAGTATTCGGGAAGATGGCTAAGGACGGCTATATGTACAAGGGACTTAAGCCGGTTTACTGGTGCCCTGACTGTAATACAGCACTTGCCGAAGCAGAAATAGAATACTCAAACGATCCGTGTCAGTCAATTTACGTTAAGTTCAATGTAACAGATGACAAGGGATTGTTCACTGCTATGGGTCTTGATCTTTCAAAAGTATTCTTTGTTATCTGGACAACAACAACATGGACAATTCCAGGTAACCTTGCAGTCTGTCTCGGACCTGAATATGACTATACTCTTGTACAGGTCGGTGACGAGTACTACGTGATGGCAAATGAACTTGTCAGCACAACTATGGAAGCTGCAGGTATTTCAGAATACAGTACAACAGGTCTTTTCAGAGGTGCTGAACTTGAACACATGAAGACAAAGCACCCTCTCTATGACAGACTTTCACCTGTTATTGTGGGTGATCATGTAACTCTTGAAAGCGGTACAGGATGCGTTCATACAGCTCCTGGCTACGGTGTTGAAGACTTTGAAGTCTGCAAGAACTATGATGATATCGGCATACTCGTATGCGTTGACGCAAAGGGTAAGCAGACTGCTGAAGCAGGCGAATTCGAAGGCATGGACACAGATACTGCCAACAAGGCTATTGCAAAGAAGCTTGAAGAAACAGGTGCTCTTCTTGCAAGTCAGAAGATTGTTCATCAGTATCCGCACTGCTGGAGATGTAACAGCCCGATTATTTACCGTGCAACAGAGCAGTGGTTCTGTTCAGTAAACGGATTCAGAGATGAAGCTGTAAAGGCAATTGAAAGCGTTAAATGGATTCCTAGCTGGGGTGAAGACAGAATCAAGGGCATGGTTCGTGACAGATCCGACTGGTGTATTTCACGTCAGAGAACATGGGGTGTTCCTATCCCGATTATATACTGTAAGGACTGCGGAAAGCCGGTTGTTACAGATGAAACAATAAAGGCAATCTCCGAAATGTTCAGAGAAGAAGGCGCAGATTCATGGTGGACAAAGGAAGTTTCCGAATTCATCCCTTCAACTGTTAAGTGTGAATGCGGATGCGGAGAATTCACAAAAGAATATGACATCATGGACGTATGGTTTGACAGTGGTGTTTCACATACAGCAGTTATGGAACAGCATGATGGTCTTACATGGCCTGCTGATCTTTACCTTGAAGGTGCTGACCAGTACAGAGGCTGGTTCCAGTCATCACTCCTCACATCAGTTGTATACAAGGGTTCTGCTCCTTACAAGGCAGTATGTACTCACGGCTGGGTTGTTGACGGTGAGGGAAAGACTATGCACAAGTCTCTCGGCAACGGTATTGCTCCAAATGAAATTACTGATGTTTACGGTGCAGACATCCTCAGACTCTGGGTTGCATCATCAGACTATCATTCAGATATCAGAATTTCCCAGAATATAATAAAGCAGCTCTCAGAAGCATATAAGAAAATAAGAAATACAGCAAGATACATCCTCGGCAACCTTGGAAACGGCAGCGGATTTGATCCTGAAAAAGACTCTGTATCAGATGATCAGCTTACAGAACTCGACAAGTGGGCTCTTGTTCGTCTTGATGCTCTTATTGACAAGGTAAATGAAGGATACAGCGAATTTGATTTCCATATTGCCTTCCATGCAATACACAACTTCTGTGTAACTGATATGTCTAATTTCTATCTTGACATCATCAAGGACAGACTTTACTGTGAAAAGGAAGATTCAGTAAAGAGACGTGCAGCTCAGACAACCATGTACCGCATACTCAGTGCAGTTGCCAGACTTGCAGCTCCGATTATTTCATTTACCGCAGAAGAAATCTGGTCATATATGCCGCATACTTCTTCTGATGACAAGGAAAGCATCTTCCTTAATCAGATGCCGGAAAAGAGCAATATTGCAGTTGATGCTGACTTTGAAGAAAAGTGGACACTTATCTATGATCTTCGTCAGTCAGTAAACAAGGCTCTTGAAATCAAGCGAAATGAAAAGATAGTCGGAAAGTCACTTGAAGCAGAAATCGACCTTTACTGCGGAAAGTCATTCGACAAAATTAACGGCTTCGTTGATGAACTTGCTGAGATATTTATCGTTTCAGGTGTTAAGGCATATGCAGAAGGAAGCGGAGAATTTGATGCAGCAACTCTTGGAGCATCAGGTTCAGCTGCAGATATTACTGTAACAGTAAGCAAAGCTTCCGGTGAAAAGTGCGAAAGATGCTGGACTTACTCAGAAACAGTAGGCAGCAATAATGATCATCCGACACTTTGTGCCCGCTGTGCATCAGTTATAAAATAAAATTCAGCAGACAGGCCTGCCGTTTTAATAATCAGAGCGGCAGGCTTGTTTTTCTAAATGAAGATATACAGGTGAACATATGATAATTTGTATGATAATAATTACAGCAGTTCTTGTTGCTGCAGATCAGCTTATTAAAGTATGGGCTGTTAATGAGCTTTCAGGCGGGGCATCAAGAGAATTTATAAAGATAGCAGGAAATGAGATAGTTAATCTTACCTATACGGAAAACACAGGTGCTGCTTTCAGCATTATGAGCGGAGAGCAGTGGTTTACCATAGGATTTGCATCATTGGCTCTTGTTATATTTGCTGTGTATGTTATAAAAAATTTTCGTACCTCAAAACCGGCTATGGTGTTGTCAGCTATGGTTATAAGCGGAGGAATAGGCAATCTGATAGACAGAGTAAGAATAGGATATGTGGTTGATTATATCGAAGTCAGACTTTTCAGATTTGCCATATTTAACTTTGCAGATATCTGTGTTACAGTCGGCATAGCTTTGCTTATGATTTATGTGTTGTTTTTTCATGAAAAAAACGAGGCAAAAAAAGGAGAGCATGCAGATGCATAACGGAATGATTACAGAAACTGTGTCCGCTGAGGAAGCATCACAGAGGATAGACAAATGGGTTTCTGAAAAAGTTCCTGACCTTACGAGAAGTGCTGTTCAGAAAATGATTTCTGAGGGCAGTGTTACAGTAAACGGAAAAAAAGTTGCCAAGAACTGCCGTACAAATACCGGTGATATTATAGAGATTGTTATTCCGGAACCGGTTGTTCTTTCGGCGGAACCTGAAAATATTCCGATTGATATAGTTTATGAGGATGAGGATCTTCTTGTAGTAAACAAACCAAAAGGAATGGTGGTTCATCCGGCAGCCGGAAATTACAGTGGAACACTTGTAAACGCACTGATGTATCACTGTGAAGGCAGACTCTCCTCAATAAACGGTGTGATCCGTCCCGGGATAGTACACCGGATTGATAAAAATACGAGCGGACTTCTCATAGTAGCAAAAAATGACTGCTCTCATAATAAACTTGCTCTTCAGATAAAGGAACATTCCTTTACCAGGGAGTATGAAGCGGTTGTCTGCGGAAGACTTAAGGAGGTATCCGGAACAGTGAATGCTCCCATAGGAAGACATAAGACAGACAGAAAGAAAATGTGTGTCACAGATCTCAATTCAAAGGAAGCAGTTACTCACTATACTGTCATTGAGCAGTATGAAAGATATGCTCATGTAAGGCTTAGGCTTGAAACCGGCAGAACACATCAGATTCGTGTTCACATGAAATACATAGGACATCCTGTTTTTGGTGATGATGTTTACGGAACTGCGTACAAAGGTATAGAAGGCCAGTGCCTTCATGCCAGAAAAATCGGATTTATTCATCCGGTAACTGATGAATATATGGAATTTGACAGTCCGCTTCCCGAATACTTTACCGAAGTACTGGACAAGATAAAAAAATCTAATTTTTAACGGAGGAGATACTTATGGACTCTACTATCAGAAAGCAGCTTGAAATAACTGCTGCAAAAGTAAGAATGGGCATTATTGAGGGCACATTCAATGCAAAGTCCGGTCATCCGGGCGGATCACTCTCAATCGCTGATCTGCTTACCTATCTGTATACGGTTAAAATGAATGTTAATCCGGCAGATCCTGACATGAAGGAAAGAGACAGGCTTGTACTTTCAAAGGGACATACAGCACCTGCACTTTATTCAGTACTTGCAGAAAAAGGCTTTTTCCCTAAGGAAGAACTGAAATCACTCAGACATATCGGTGCACTTCTTCAGGGACATCCATGCATCCATATCCCTGGTGTGGATATGAGCAGCGGTTCACTCGGACAGGGTATATCAGTTGCATGCGGTATGGCTCTTGCAGGTAAGATTGACAATGCTGACTACAAGGTATATACAATTCTCGGTGACGGCGAGATTGAAGAAGGACAGGTGTGGGAAGCAGCAATGTTTGCAGCACACTACAAGCTTGACAACCTTCTTGCAATTGTTGATAACAACGGTCTCCAGATTGACGGAAAGATTACGGAAGTATGTTCACCGGAACCAATTACAGACAAGTTTGCAGCTTTTGGCTGGCATGTAATAACAATGGACGCACATGATTTTGACTCAATTGAAAAGGCTTTTGATGAAGCTGAAAAGATTTCAGGAAAGCCGGTTGTAATTGTTCAGAAGAGTATCAAGGGCAAGGGTGTTTCATTTATGGAAGACAAGTGCTCATGGCATGGTACAGCACCTAACAAGGAACAGTATGACCAGGCAATGGCAGAGTTAAATGCACGTATTGATGAACTCAACGCTTAAAAGACAGGAGAAAATTATCATGGCAGATGTAATAAAGAAGGCTACACGTGAAAGCTACGGTGAAGCATTAAAGGAACTTGCTGAAGAATGTGACAACCTCGTTGTACTTGATGCTGACCTTGCAGAAGCTACAAAGACAGTAATGTTCAAGAAGGCATATCCTGAAAGATTTTTTGACTGCGGTATTGCAGAAGCAAATATGATGGGGGTTGCAGCTGGTCTGGCTGCAGCAGGAAAAATTCCTTTTGCAAGCAGTTTTGCAATGTTTGCAGCGGGACGTGCTTTTGAAATAGTAAGAAACTCAATCGGTTATCCTCATCTTAATGTTAAGATAGGTGCAACACATGCAGGTATCTCAGTTGGTGAAGACGGTGCAACACATCAGTGCAACGAAGACATCGCTCTTATGAGAACCATTCCGGGTATGACAATTATCAATCCTGCTGACGGAGTTGAAGCAAAGGCTGCTGTAAAGGCTGCTGCAGCATTTGAAGGTCCTGTATATCTCCGCTTCGGAAGACTTGCCACACCGATATTCAACGATGAAGCAACATATAAGTTTGAAATCGGCAAGGGTATTGAATTAAAGGCTGGTACAGATGTAACAATCATAGCAACAGGTCTTATGGTAAATGAATCAGTTGAAGCAGCTAAGATGCTCGAAGCTGAAGGAATCAGTGCAAGGGTAATCAACATCCATACAATCAAGCCTCTTGACAGGGATATCGTATGCAAGGCTGCAAAGGAAACAGGTCTTATCATCACAGCTGAAGAACACAGCATAATCGGCGGACTCGGTTCAGCAGTAGCTGAGGCAGTGGCTGAAGAATGTCCGGTTCCTGTAATAAAGATTGGTGTAAACGATGAATTCGGACACAGCGGTCCTGCGGCTGATCTTCTTAAGGAATTTGGCCTTTGCAGAGAAAATATTGCTCTTAAGACAAAGGAAGCAGTAAAGAAGTTTAAGTAATAAGCAAAAATAAAAAATCAGGCTGCAGCGGAGAAAACTGTAGCCTGATTTTCTTATGTACGGGGATAGACTGTAAAATTTTTTCAATTGAAAGGAGTAAATTTACTTATGAGTTATTATAAAAAGAAAAGAATACGATTGGTTGTCAGTATACTTATATCATTATTATTTTTAATTGTACCTATAACAGCATATTTATATGTCACCACTGCTGAACAGTATGCTTACGATTTAGTATGTAATTGTAGTGGAATATCAGAACTTGATAGTTATGTAACTTACAATATGTTAAGTAGTGATTTAAAAAAGTATATAAAAAAGGGCGATTTAAATTTTTCAAGTGTTGAAAATATAGTTGAATTAGCTAAAAAAATTGATTCTATTAACTATGATTATGAAACGAGTAATAAATACATTCGTTCATCGGGCTCTTTTAAGCAAAATCCATTGAGTCAATATTTTGATTATAATAACAAAAGATATGCTATAGAATTTGATATTTATTTTAAGCCGAAATTATTTTCAATTAAACCTAAAATTGTGGACTGGAATGTATTAATGTATGAGGTTAATATTAATTGAAAAACTATACTTCGTGATGAAGTAAGATTGGGAAATGATCAGCATTGTGTTAAAATTGAAATTATCTCTGATAAGGTAATTGAATATAGGGAGGAATCGGAATGTATTTCTTCTGCTGAGTTTGCAGAGGAAATACTTAAACCGGTTGGAATAACGGTTAAAAAAGAAAATGTTGTTTGCAGAGAAAGATATATTACTGTTTCAGCTGAAATTTCCACAGAACAGCTTGCTGAAATCTGTGCAATGGAAAGTGTTGTAGATGTTTTGGGTAAAGTAGGCGAACCGTATCCAACTTAAGAGCCGACTTCAGAACCTACTTCTGCCCCATCAGTCATACCAACATTTGCCCCTGATTTTG
>JAUNJJ010000288.1 GCA_030533325.1 Oscillospiraceae bacterium | reverse complement strand
GGACTGTAACAAATTGCCTTAAAAAGCAAAAAGAACTATTTGAGAAGTTAGGCGTGCCGTTAACCGTTGAAAATTTATTGTATACCTAAAAAACCGGAATTCCGTGGTTAATGGATAAAGTAGAATAATAAAAAAACATAACGTTTGCCTGAGATGATTGTGCTTTATGTGAGTGTTATGTTTAATAATTTGATAAGGTGTAAGTTAATGATAAATAAATTTTTTGGATGGGGAAGAAAGTGCTATTATTCATATAGAAAAGTCGATAAGAATATCCGTGTTATTTCTTATATTGTTATGTTATTATCGTTGTTTTCAGTTTTTGAATTTGCGAATTTGCTTATTAAAACTAAATTTTGGCTTGCTGCATTAATATATTCATTATCGTGGATGATTGTTGGAATGTATTTTAAATGTACAACTAAATATTATAGGGAACATTACAAAAGAGGAACTGAGATATTTATTAGTGAATACTCAAAAAAGAATAGTATTAAAATAGAAAAGATTATCAATGTTTTGCTTGCAAGTTCTTTATTAATATCTATAATGCTTATACTTAAAGGAAAAGAAGTTAATTACAGTAATATAAGAGAGATAATTTTATTTATTACAACTTTAGAAATAATCATATTTATTTATTTGTCTTCATTGATGAATTTTCAGGTTTATTTTTATGAGGATTATTTTATTACAACTTACTATATAGTCAAATACAGAGAAATATCCGAGCTAAAAATAATCAAAGAAATTAATACTCTTGATGGGAATTTAAATTGGTGTGAGATAACTTACGATAATGGAAAAAAAGGATACGATAAATTCTTTGATATTGAATTAAGTATATTGAAAAATAAAATATGGGATAATAAGTTATGAAATACTATTGCATAAAACAACACGGCATAACCGACTGTGGAGCAGCATGTCTGGCTACTGTATCCAAACAGTACGGTTTAAACTTGTCAATATCGAAAATACGTGAAGCAGCTGGTACCGATAAGCAGGGAACCAATGCTTACGGAATGATAAAAGCGGCAGAACAGCCTGGGTTTTCGGCAAAGGGCGTTAAGGGTGACCAGAACGCCTTTTTTACTGACTTTCCGTTACCTGCTATTGCTCATGTTGTAGTAAACGGAAGTTTGCTGCATTATGTTGTTATACATAAGATAACAAAAAAGGAAATACTTATTGCAGACTCGGGGAAAGGACTTGTTAAGGAGAAATAGTTTCAGTATCAGCGGATTCAATTGTAAACGAGCAAACAGGAATGAAATACTATATTGCTCAGGCAGATCTGTCAGCTTTTTGCCTTGAAAACAGCAAAGGTGATAAAAGAGAAATAAAAAACGGTATGCTTACAGAAGCTAAGGTGATAAGCGGTTCAGAAAAGGTGATACACTGGCTGTTAAGGAAGATTAATCTTACGGATTAGAAAAATTATTCATATATCAAGTTAAATAATAATACCGGAAGTAATACCGACTGAGTAAAATTCAGCCGGTATTACTATTTTATGAGAAAAATGACCGTTCACCCGAAAAAAGCTACCGTTTACCAGAAAAGTATTGCATCTGGTAGATGGTATATGATAAAATATATAATGTTAGAAGGAATGCATTAGTCAGAAAGGAGTGTCACAATGACCACAGAAACTATACTTGACCTTATATCTCAGGGTGAAGGCATTACAATTGAATTTAAGGAATGCAAGAACGAAGTTGCCTCTGAAGTTTATCCGACAGTATGCTCCTTTTCAAATCGCTTCGGCGGACATATTTTTATGGGGGTAAAAGATGACGGAGAAATAATCGGAGTAAATCCGAAGTGTGTTAAGGATATGCGTAAAAATTTTTCAAATATACTGAACAATCCACAGAAAATTTATCCTACGCTCTATTTATCAGCAGAGGAGTTTGATTGAAAAAGACAGAATTCTGACCGAAAATGCTAATAAAGCCCATCACTACGGACGCATTCAGGCTGATTTTTATACGCCGTATTCAAAGAATCCGATTATTGCAAGTTTCTTCAATAATATTGGAAGAGCTGATGAACTTGGCTCAGGTGTTCGTAATCTCTACAAATACCTTAAAATCTATTCAAATGGCGAACCGGTGTTATTTGAGGATGATATTTTCAGGACGGAGATACCGATTGATTCTATTGATACAACTGAAACTTTACCGATAAAGACCGATAAAAGACCGAT
>JAUNJJ010000015.1 GCA_030533325.1 Oscillospiraceae bacterium | reverse complement strand
CGTCCGACAGCTTTATTATTATATCATGCCATTCTCTTTGTGTCAACACTTTTTTCGGATTTTTTTTGAGTTTGTTTATATTCAACAGTTTATCAGTTCTCCAATGCATATTTATATTTAAATCTGTTTATTTCTTCAGCGCCCCTGCCGTAATTCCGTCTGTAAAAGTTCTCTGAGAACAGAAAAAAACTATAAGAGACGGTATCACGGATACCAGTGAAACGGCAAGAACCCTGTTCCACTGAAAACCTGAATCAGCATCCATTGATAATTTCACAAATACTGACAGAGGATACGCAGACGGCGTATTTACATATAAAAGCGGTCCCATAAAATCATTTGACGTCCATATAAACTGAAAAACTGCACAGCTGACTATTGCAGGTTTCATAACCGGACTTATAATATGTATGAGTACCTGCCATGATTCGCATCCGTCTATTCTTGCCGCTTCGTCAAGTTCAATCGGTATGCCCCTCATAAACTGAACAAGCATAAAAATAAAATACCCTTCAAAAGCAAATAATGACGGAACTATTAATGCTGTATAGAAAGGAGAATCTATCCATCCGAACTTGCTGAACATAATAAACTGCGGAATCATCATTACAGAATCAGGAATGAACAGTGTAAAAACAAGCAGAGCAAACAGGAGTTTTTTTCCTCTGAAATTAAACCTGCTGAACCCATAGGCCGTCATGGTACTTGATACAACTGTAAAAATTACTTTCGGCACTATAATTATCAAAGTATTAACCATAGCCCTTATTATATTTATATTTCCGCCGTAATCATTGAAAAGATTTTTATATCCCCCTGTTACCGGATTTTCAGGAAAAAGAGATATGCTTCCGAATATTTCACTGTTTGTTTTAAATGTTGCTGAAAACATCCATATCAGAGGATAAAGCATTACAAATCCGGACACTGACAGAAACATATACTGTATTATAATGCGTATTCTTTTTTTCTTCATTTTTCCTCCTGAAAATCACCATTATAGTAAACCCAGTACTTCTGGCTTATAAACAGAGCTGCTGTTATTACTGACACGATAATAAGGAAAAACCATGTCAGTGCGCAGGCCAGTCCCATGTTCTTCTGCTGAAAGGCAGTGTTGTAGATAAGCACCGAAATAAGTGTGGTTGAGTTTCTCGGTCCGCCCTGTGTTATTATAAACGGTGCATTGAATTCCTGAAGAGCCAGTCCGGTCTGGGTAATAATGCTGTAAAAAATAACAGGGGTGAGGAACGGAACTGTAATACTGAAAAACTTTTTTATCTTTCCCGCTCCGTCTATTTCAGCTGCATCATAAAGTTCGGAAGGAATTGATTTTAAAGCTGCAAGAAAAACAACCATAACCGAACCGAACTGCCATATTCTCAGAAGTGATATTACCCATAATGCACAGGTACTGTCTGAGAGCCAGTGAACAGGCTGAATCCCGGCTTTTTCTGCCAGTAAATTTATTACCCCGTCATCGCGAAAAAGTGCTTTCCAGAGTACAGATATTGCAACAGAACTTCCGAGAAGGGTCGGAATGTAGAATAGTGTCCGAAAAAAACGCATGCCTTTTACGGTCCTGTTAAGCAGAACTGCCGCCATTAAAGCTAAGGCAGTCTTCAGCGGAACTGTAACAGCCGCATACCTGAATGTTGTAATGAACGAAGTCAGTATCTTAGAGTCATGAACTATGTGGTTGTAATTCATAAATCCCCATTTTCTGATTCCTGCAAACAGTTTTAAATCAGAAAAACTGCAGACAAGTGAATAAATGGAAGGAAAGAGTCTGAAAATTATAATTCCGGCAAGCCAGAGAGAGATAAACACATACCCTTCACGGCCTTTTTTCCTGAAATATCCGGATTCTTTTTTTGATTTCATTTCTTTTCCTCCTGCGTTTTACCACAGCATTTTATATAATGTGCATACACCATCATAAGCGCTCCCACACCTTTAGGATCATCAGAAACTATTTTTTCAGAAAAATAATATTCAGGGCTGCCGTCTCTTTCCTCTCCCGGACCAAGTCCTGCAGAACTGCATATATCAGTAAGAGAAAGCTGATTGCCTTTTTCAGTCAGCTTTTCACTGACAATATATTCAAATATTCTCATTCCTTTTTTAAAGCAGACATCTTTTTCAAGCAGTCCAAGTTCAGCACCTTTAAGCAGCGAATATGCAATCATAAGCGAACCTGAAGTTTCCGTATAGTTCCGGTCATCCTCGCCCCTGTCTATTACCTGATAAAAAAGACCGGTTTTACCGTCCTCGTACTTCAGTATTCCGTTTACCGCTTCCTTAAATATCTCTGCAAGTTCCCTGCTGCATTCATTTTCTGTATCACCGATTATATCAATTACATCAGCAAGAGCCATCATATACCATCCGACCGACCTCAGCCAGAATGAACCCGAAAGTCCGCTCTTCCTGTCCGCCCAGAACTGCACCTTTGCAGTATCATATCCATGACAGTAGAGGGATTTTTCATCTATAAACATATGTTCCCTGACATTGATAAACTGTTTCGTAATATCATCATAATCACCGCTGCCAAAATTTTTTTCATAAAGTGCATAAAACGGCTGTACCATATAAAGTCCGTCAAGCCATACCTGGTCCGGATAAATGGATTTGTGAATAAAATTTCCCTCTGAGGTCCGTGGATATGATTCAAGCCGGGTCCATAAATACTCTATTGCTTTTCTGTACTTTTCTTCACCGCTCTGACTCCAGGCGAAAAATAATACTTTTCCGGAATTAAAGCTGTCTACGCTGTATTTGCTGTTGTCAAAATTAAGTATTGTACCGTCATCTGCAATCAGAGATTCAAGATATCTGAAAATAAAATCCCTGTAAATTTTTTCGCCGGTAACCTTAAAAAGCTGCACGCAGCCGGAAAGAATACAGCCATCTTCATAGTTCCAGTAGTCTTTAAAATTTTTATAGTTTTCTAAAATACCATATATATATCTGTTTATCTTCACACAAAACTTTCCTCTCTTATTCAGTCTGACAGTACATCGGAAACACCGTTAAAAATTATTTCAGCAGCTTCCGAAGCTGTATAATCCCCGTAACTCAGTCCGCTGAAGGCATCATAATAAACACCCTCCGGATTTACCTTAAGTTTAGGATCCTCAAAGTTTATATCAAGAGAAAACTTAGCCCAGGAAAGAACCTTGCTGTTAGCTATGAATTCCATACCATCAAGAAGTCCGGTTTTTCTGCAGGTTTCAAGTGCTGAACTGCTCAGCGGAATTCCCCTTTCAACGCCCATTAAAGCTGCTCCCTCCGGATCATTAAGAAGAAAATCAAGAAGTCTTGCACACTCTTCCGGATAATCTGTATTTTCCGATATGGCAAATGCAACTGAAATTTTGGAAAATCCTCCTCTGTAATCACCCATATCTTCAAAATAGTCACCAACAACAAGTTTCTGCCCGTCATCAAGGGCATCTGCATACTTTGCTGCAGCAGAATCCCATTCAAAAATTCCGGCATATTTTCCGTTAATCCACTCGGGAGATTTATCAAAAGCAGAGGCACCATCCCCGGTAATATCTGCAATGGTCGGAATAACATGACCATCCTCAAGAGAACAGATAAAGTCCATTCCTTTTTCAATTTCATCAGCTGTATAATTAAGTTTTCCGTCAGTTATCCACGGCTTTCCGTAAACAGAACCAAGATAATACACCATAAGAATCATTCTGTCATATTCGCCTAAAGCAAGCGGATAATAACTGCTTCCCAGTTTTTCTTCAAAAATCTTTCCGGCAGAATAAAGTTCCGAAAGTGATGAAGGCACACTGATTCCGGCCTTCTCAAAAACCGAACTGTTCCAGTAAAATATTCGCCCTGTAACAGATACAGGCACAGCCTGAAGTTTTCCGTCAAAAGTACACTGAAGAAGAGTATCTTCATCATAACAGGAAAAATCTATATAATCCGATACAGTATTAAGATCCAGAAATACATTTTTCCCCCCGTACTCATGTATCCAGTTCCAGTTTATCTGAGTAACGTCAGCCTGCGTTCCTGCATAAAACGCTGCTGTCATCGAATCCTCCCATCCGTCCCAGGCTCCGAACTGAACATCAACTTTTATATCCGGATTTTCCTTCTCAAAAGCCTTAATCGCACTGACAGTAGCCTCATGCCTTGACTCTCCGCCCCACCAGGAAACTGTTATTTTCTTCTGCTGATTATTTTCACTGCCGCAGGAAGTCAATAATACAGCAACTGAAAATACTGCAGCTACGAGAACAGATTTTACCGGATTTTTCTTCATAAATTATCCCTCCCCTGTCATAAGATTTTCTGGCTATGTATGCTCTTGTTTATTGTACCATATTACCCGTAAAAATTCAACAAATATATTGTTTAAAATGTAAAAATTATCAGGAAAATTTTATGACATTAATATTATTTTTTAGATTGAATTTATATCAGAAATATGATATAATATCTTATAAACTTGTAATATATGCATTATTTTAGTTCTGTCTGACCAGGGACAACATGCATATACAGTTCTAAAAAATTAAAATTACTCAGGGGGATTTAAAAATGGACATTAACAATCTTTATGATATTATCCAGACCGCAAGAAGCAGAAAAACATCAGATATTCACTTTACCGTAGGTCTTCCGACTGTTTTCCGAATTCACGGAAGCCTTGAACCATGCGGTATAGACCTTACCGACAGCGATGTGTCAGACCTGATTCTTTCCATGCTTTCCGATGAACAGAAGCAGATGCTCGAAGACGGACTTGACCTTGACTTTGCTCTTCAGAGTCCTGACGGTTCACGATGCAGAGTAAATGTATTCAGAGCAAAGGGACAGATTGGTGCTGTTCTCCGACTTCTTAACACTGACGCACCTTCTCTGGAAACCATGGGACTTCCTGAAGTACTCCGTACACTATGCAACGAACCAAGAGGCCTTATCCTTGTTACAGGACCTACAGGAAGCGGTAAGTCAACAACTCTTGCTGCCATGATAAATGAAATCAACAACAGCAAGCCTGTACATATTCTCACAATTGAAGATCCTATCGAATATGTATATGTTCAGAACAAGGCAACAATCAGACAGCGTGAAGTGGGAACAGACGTAAAGGACTTCAATGCAGCACTTCGTTCAGCTCTCCGTGAAGATCCGGATATTATACTCGTCGGTGAAATGCGTGACTATGAAACAATTTCACTTGCTCTAACTGCCGCTGAAACAGGACATCTCGTTATGGGTACACTTCATACAACAAGTGCTCCTCAGACAATTGACCGTATCATTGACGCATGTCCTCCTCATGCACAGGCACAGGTAAGAACAATGCTCTCAACAACGCTCAGAGGCGTTATCTCACAGTGTCTTGTTCCTCTTGCTGCCGGCAACGGACGTGTTGCAGCAACTGAGATCCTTATCGGTACAGACGCTGCCATGAATCTTGTAAGAACAGAAAAATGCCACCAGCTTGTTTCAACAATGCAGATGGGCAAGGCACAGGGAATGCATACTCTTAATTCCGACCTCGCAAGACTTGTAAGAGAAGGAAAGATTACAAAGGAAGCTGCGCTTGAACATTCGACAAACAAGAGCGAACTTGAACAGACGATTATGTTCTGATAAATTAAGCACAAACAATAAACCAACACAAAGCTGTTAATCTGATTATGATTAACAGCTTTTTTCTATGCCCGTTTTATAAATTTTTCAGCATATCAGATAAATACACACTCTTTTTCTCTTCGTCAAAATTGACAGAACCACTTGACAAAACAATCTTATAATGAGATAATTTATTGTAGATGTATATAATGAATTATTGATTCAAATATCTACAATTCAGGAGGAAATCAAAATGAAGAAAATTATTGCCTCTGCACTTGCAGCTGCAACACTCGTAACATCTGCGGGTTATCCGTCATCAGTAAATACCGCTGATGTAAATGCCGCATCAGCTTCAGTCAACTATGCCGAAGCACTCCAGAAATCACTCTTTTTCTACGAATGCCAGCAGGCTGGTCCGCTTCCGGAATGGAACAGAGTTGAATGGCGTGCTGACTCCACTATGATTGACGAAATCAAAGGCGGATGGTACGATGCCGGTGACCACGTAAAATTCAATCTTCCTATGGCTTACTCGGCTTCAATGCTTGCATGGGGTCTCTACCAGTACCCTGAGGGCATAGAAAAGTGCGGAGAAATGGAAAACTATGTAAACAATCTCGAATTCGTTCTTGATTACCTTGCAGCATGTGACCTTGGTGATGAAGTTGTATTTCAGGTAGGAAACGGTACCATCGACCATACATGGTGGGGACCTGTTGAACTTTATCAGTACGGCATGGAAGATGCAGGTACTTCATACGAAGAAGCCCGTGCAACACTCAAAGCTTCAGAAGGATGCTCTGCTGTATTCGGCGGAATGGCTGCAGCTCTTGCAGCAGGAAGTGCTGCACTAAAGGGCAGAGTTGATGAGGCAAAGTTAGAAGATTATGTAAAGCATGCTGAAAACATCTTCAAGCTCGCTGACGCCTCAAAGAGCGACGCCACATACAACGACAGCAACGCTTCGGGATTCTACCGTTCAAGCCACTTCTATGATGAACTTTTCTACGCTTCAAACTGGCTGTATATTGCTACAGGAGACAACTCTTATCTTGACAAGGCAAAGTCATACATTCCTAATCTCGACAAGGAACTCGGCACCAGTGAATTAAAGTATTCATGGGCTCACTGCTGGGATGATGTTATGCAGGGCGCTATGCTGCTCTATGCTATCAACACAAATGACAGTACATATATTGCACGTGCCGAAAAGCATGTAAACTACCTCGTAAACACAGAAAAGAAAGTTGAAGGAAAACTCGCCTTTATCGACAGCTGGGGCTGTGCAAGATATGCTGAAACATCAGCATTTATCGCTGCCGTTGCCAGTGATACAATTCTTAAGGACAAGGACACTTCAAAGATAGTTGAATTCTATGAAAACCAGATTAATTTTGTTCTCGGCGACAACGAAAACGGACAGAGCTATGTTGTTGGTTACGGTGACAAGCCTGCTCACAATGCTCACCACAGAACAGCACACGGTTCATGGAAAAACGATATTTATGAACCTGTCAGCAACAGACACATTCTCTACGGTGCCCTCGTAGGCGGTCCTAACCTCGACGGCTCATATAAAGATGACAGAAACAACTACATCAACAACGAAGTTGCTACTGACTATAACGCAGGTTTTACAGCTATTCTCTGCAAGATGATTGACAAATACGGCGGCAAGACCGATCCGTCATTCCCTCAGAAGGAAGAGCATGACGGTCCTGAATTCTTTGTTGAAGCACTTTCAAAGGGTGCTGACTCAAGCGGAATCACAGTAAGTTTTAAGATTGCAAATCACTCAGCATGGCCTGCAAGAGTACAGGACAATATTTCATTCCGTTACTACATGGATCTTAGCGAAGTAAAAGCTAAGGGATATGATCCGACAAATATTGTTATCAGATGCGACCGTGACCAGAGTGCGATGTATGCTTCAAAGGGAGTTGAATCAGCTGTTATATCACCTGTAACACAGTACAAGGGTGATATCTACTACGTTGAAGTTACACTTCCTGACGGACGTGCGGTTCTTCCTGTATCAGAAGGCATGCAGAAATGTGAAATTCTTCTTGCTTTCATTATGCCTGACTACCAGAGCGGCTGGAATGCTGAAAACGACCCTTCAAACAAGGATATTCTCGGTGCAGAAGGTACAACAGATGAAGCCGGTACTGTAACAGGCATTGTTTCAAAGTACATACCTGTTTACATAAACGGAAAGCTTTACTTCGGTGAGGAACCTGACGGAACATCAGCTTCCGGTTCTGACACTACTGACAAGCCGGTAACAACAAAACCTGCAGTTACAACTGCAAAGCCGCAGACAACAAAACCGGCAGAAACTACTGAAAAACCGGTAACAACAACGTCTGAAACAACTTCCAGGCCCGTTTCAACTACTTCCGTTACTCCCGGTGCTGCTAATCCTGATATTACCAGCAGCAATTCTAATCCGCAGGAAGTTCAGGAAATGACAGGTGATATAAACGGCGACGGAAAGATTGACGTTACCGACCTTTCAACACTGGCAATTGCACTTGCCGACGGCAGACAGCTTCAGGGTACGCTGAAACTTAATGCAGACGTTGACAGCGACGGAAAGGTTACACTTGGCGACCTCGCAAGAATCAGACAGTATCTCTCACATGTTATAGAACATTTCTGATTTATTTCATATAAAAAATAAAACAGCTTCTGCAAAAGGTTAATCCTCAGCAGAAGCTGTTTTTTTCAGTTACTGTATTCAGAAGTAAGTCCGTAGTATTCTTCAAGGCACAAACCGCTGTTATATACTTTTTCAGCAAGTTCCTTACCAAGATACCTGAGATGCCACGGTTCATACTTGTATCCGGTTATGCTCTCCTTATCCTTTGGATATCTTATAATAAAACCATACTTATAGCAGTTGGCTGCGACCCATTTGCCTTCTTCTGTATCTGCAAAACTGTCAGTTATAGTATTGAGATCAAATGCAAGTCCCGTATGATGTTCAGAATGGCCCGGACGTGCAGAAAATGTATCTGCCGCCTCCTTGCCGCTCTGTGAAACATAATTATTATAAAGTCTGGTCTGAAGCTGATAGCTTCTGTAACCCGACTGAACCCACAATGTCAGTCCTTCTTTCCATGCCGCCGAACTCATTTCACGGAAGGCATCACATACCTCAGGAAGAAGATATTCTTCACTGCTTCCGGGAACAAGAACAAGATTTTCCGGAACATAGTCTGAAGGAACAGGATAGCTTTTATTTACAATAAGAACTCCGTCGGCATATTTCAGAGCCACACTGGTTTCAGAAGGAACCGAAGGAGGGACTGAAGGCGATGGTGAAGGAGAAGGATTCTGAGGAACATCAGGTAAAGGAGAAGGTGATGGCGAATGTTCCTGAACAGGTGAAGGATTATCTTCTTTTTTTGATTCTTCAGATTTCTCAGAAGGCTTCTGAGTTTCTTCATTCTGCACCATAAAGGTTTCTGTAACCGGAACAGAATCCGGCACTGCAGTTTCACCGTTTCTTCCTGTTTCTGATGAAACTGATAATTTTTTTGTTTCCTGCGGAACGGAAGAAGTACATACCTCAGCTGAAAAATATTCAATCTGGGATTCAGGAACCGTAAAATCTGCATCCGGACGTACTTCTATAGTTTCAGAAGCACCGCAGCCACAGAAACCTGATGCTGTCAAGGTTAATGCTGTACAGAAAATAAGAATTCTTCTGTTCATTTACTGTTCACCTTTCATTCCCAGTAATATTTTCTGATGTGCAAGGAACTGTCTTAAACGTGCAAGATCCGAAAGATTTACATCACCATCATATTCAACATCTGCATCATCAAGTACAGTTTTATCAGTTATTACACTGTCACCTACAAGATGAAGATTAAGTTCTGTAAGATCACAGAGATCAACTTTTCCGTCACGGTTAATATCTCCCGGATTCCTGTCTTCTTCAATCCAGACTGCATCAAATTCCATAAATGCACCAAGTTCCGCTATCCTTACAGTTACTTCAGCTCCCGGAAGATAGTAATCATCACCGTTTTTCCAGCCATGAAGTTTATATCCTTCCTTAGTAAAAGTACATTCCTTAATATTAACAACAGAATCAAAATATTCTATCTGATTAGTCATAGTGCCCTCTCCGCCGTTCGGATTAAACTGCATGGCAACCTTGTTCGGTTTCCATACAGCAATCATAGTGACATCTCTGTCAGGTACAAGGTATGTATCTCCCGGATCATATTGCTTATCCTCAGCCGGGTCATACCATCCCACAAGTTTGTATCCCAGCCGTGCAAGTCTTGTATTGTCGGAAAGATTCATCTTCAGTCCCGGATATTTATCAGCGATATAATGAGCAGGTCCCAGAACACCTTCCACATCACCTGCATAATAGTCAAATACAATCGGGTCCAGCCAGTCAACAGCTATATATGTGTCCTGTGCAGGCATTTTTATAGTTGAAAGCGGAGCAACGTGTTCACCATTTACCAGCCAGCCGTTAAACATAGCATTTCCGTTGTGCATAGGAAGATTTGGCAGATAGATGCCGCTTCCCGGTGATACTGTTCCGTCCTTGTATGGTGAGGTATATCCGTAATCCTCAAGTTTTTCATAGGTAAGCATAAACACTCTGTCCCATACGGGTCTGAGGACAAGATTTTTTCCGGGCATAATAATCTCTTCGCCGCGCTTATATTCATTTTCTCCGTCGGTCCATCCGGCATGTGAATATCCGTCTCTTCTCAGTGCCCATGATGAAAGCTTTACTTTTTCTCCTGCAGATACAGGTTCTGTTGTATCGATACGACCGTTTCCGCCTCCATGCTGATAAGTTATACTGTAAAGTTCAGACTGAACATCACTTTCAGCAACAGATGAAATATCGGATGAATCTGCTGCAACTGCAGACAGCGGAACTGTACCAAACAATACAAATGCTGAACAGATTAAGGATAATACTTTTTTGTTTTTCATAAAGGAGTAAACCTCTTTCTATAAATTTATACCGGAAACTGGCTCTTGCCTTCAATTTTTTCATCAAGCACAAGCGGAATATCATGATCAACTATAACCTGACCATAAATATCAGTTGCTCTGAATGTAAAAGGTCCCGGGCCCATTTCCCTGCTTTCAAAATAGTTATACGGTCTTCTTTTGATCTCAACAAATTCACCGTCACTGTTTAAATATTCAAGCTTTGCTACAGGATACCTGTGATTAAGCAGCTGAACACCGCACCAGTACTCAGAACTGCCCTCCTTGAATCTGTAACTTACAGGAACCTTATCTGCGATATCAAGCGGAACTATCTTCCAGCTTACAGGAACTCTGCCTTTTTCAACAGGTGCAATAAGAGGAAAGGCATCAACATAAAGGTCAAGATCGCCTTTTTTCCCCTCCGGCAGAAGGTCGGTAACAAGCATATTAATAGTTCCGAGTTCCCCTGTTACCTCAAGATATGCTCCGGCAAGTCTTGCATCATCATAGTCAGCAAGATTCATAGCTACAATCCAGTAATCAGTGGATACAGGATCAAGCATCGCACAGCCTCCTACATATCCGCCTCCGTAAAATGTTCCTTCTCCGGTGTGCACAGTTCCCTTTGGTTCAAGAATACAGGATTCATCTATTGGATATTCCGGAGCCGGATTGTCAGGTTTTTCTTCCGGAATACAGAGAATTATGTTTCTTAAACTTACAAGATCTGCAACGGTAAGCACACCGTCACCGTTTACATCCGCTGAATCTGAATAAGCTTCCTCTCCGGATTCGGAGAGAAATATATTTTTCAGATGAATATAATCCATAACATCTGTGCTGCCGTCTCCGTTCAGGTCACCGGATGCGGAAGCTGACACTGTATATACAAACGACGATGAAACCAAAGCTGCAGAAACCATGTATTTTAATATTTTACCTGTTTTCATCTTTATCAGTCCTTAAAACAATTTTAAGATACAAAAACAAAACAGCAGATCCACATATATTTATTTTAATGTATGCAGGTTCTGCTGTTATCATTTTTCATTAAAGCTTGTCAATAATTTTTGACAGATACTGTCTCAACTTTGCAAGGTCAGTAAGCTTAACACTGCCGTCTCTATCTGTATCAGCTGCTTTAAGCGAATCACCGTTCAGTTTTTTGTCACCGACAAGGTAGAGTGACAGGTATGAAAGGTCCGTTACGTCGACCTTGCCGTCACAGTTTACGTCACCAACGATTACCTCTCCCGGAGTATTTGCAACTGTTGTTACCGGTTTTGTAGTTGTCGGATTGTCTGTAGTAACAGAAGGCTTTGTTGTTTCTGCCGGTTTGGTTGTTACAGCCGGTTTTGTTGTAACAACAGGTTCTGAAGTCTCAGGAACTGAACCGTCAGGCTCAATACCGCCAACGAGAACACCGTCAGCATATACACAGATATGATCTGAAGGTTCTTCATTTCCGTTACCGAAGAAGGCGTCATCTTCCTTATATATCTTAAGTCCTTCATAACTCCAGTCATTAGTCGGATCCCACTTGTCTCCGTAGTAAAGACCAACCAGGAACTGATATTTTTTACCTGAATTTGCAATATAATAACCATCCCATGCAATATCAACGTAATATGTATCAGGTACCTTGTCATACTTGAACGGACCTGTAAGAACACCATCGGCATCTTCAACTTCAGCTGAAGACTGGTCATAGAGTTCCTTTACTGTATTAACTGCATCTATTCCGCCTGCAAGCTCACTGACATTGAAGAAATAACGTACTGAAACCTTGTCTGAAGGCTTGTTCGAACCTGTGCATATCTTGAATGAAACCTTCGTTACTCCTGCTCCGTCAGCATTGATATCATCAATACCGCATGCTTCTACCCAGTATCCGTTAGCAGCAGGATCATCTCCGTCAGCTCCGCCTCTCTTCTCATCTTCAGGAGGAAAATCAGGTGTTGCCGCCATATCAGGTGTTCCGAAGAATTCATAAAGACCTGCACATGCTCCTACAAATGCTGCATTATAGTCAATAGTAACTTCGTTTCCAATCCAGTCTGCCGTTATATCTGTATGCTTGTCATTTCCGTCCGGACCTCCGGCAAGAGCTCCCCAGAGAATATGTCTGTGCTCACGCGGATCTTCAGCTTCAAGAAGTCCCGATGCAGCTCTGTGATGAGGATATTTTACGGAATCATCATTGTATCCGACAATATAGCATCTGTTCATCGGGTTGTCACCCATAATATAATGCATCTGACCTTCAGCCCACTCGCTGTTTTCGCCTGGCTTTCCGTCATTATGGTACTTGTCTATAAGCATAGCAATGAGCTGCATAGCCGTATTGTAGCGTGCAGACCCCCATACCTGAAGGAATGCATATCCGCCTGCTGTTTCAAGTCCTTTGTATATAGGCATGCACTTTTCAACTTCATCCCAGAAATCGTCAAATACGTATTCGTTCTTGCCCTGTGCTTTTCTTACCTTGTTTACAAGGTCAATCTCAGGATGTTCCTGATTAATTACAGCCCATCTGAGTGCCGCACCGCTCCATACGTCATTCCAGCAGTATGCCCAGCCTGACGGTGCATAATAGTCAAAGTATGGTGCTGCTGATTCAAGATATGTCTGGTCGCCTGTACATTCATAAAGCCATGCTGCAGCCCAGCAGTAATCGTCCTCCCACTTGTTTGACTTGTAGTACTGCTTAGGACCGTCAGCGTTGTCCGATAGTTCAAGCTCATTTTCATTTGCAAAGTTCCAGAGTGCCTTTGCGTAGTCAAGTGACTTTTCCGCATAGTCCGGATCTGTATCCTTAAAGTTAAGATAGTTTATAGCAAGTGAAGCTGCTGCTGAAACAACATAGTCTGTCTGCGGCTTTTCTGCAGTGAGGAAAAATGCAGGTCTTGCCATAGAGTCAACCTCAGGCGACTGCCAGTATGCATGGTCAATATCACCGTCACCAACCTGGTAGCAGTGTGCAACAACCTTTCCGTTTTCATCAAGGAAGGTACACTTCATCAGATAATCATTGAAATAACGTATAATTTCTTCGATATGATCGTCCTGTCCTGTTTTCTTATATGAATCACGGAATTCGTAATATCCCCATCCGAGTGTTGCTGCTGAATAATTTTCAGGCATACCGAATTCCACATGGTCACCGGCATCGTGAAAACCGCCTGCAACATCAACAAATCCGTCTCCGTCCGGATCAAGATAATCTTTATATTTATCTATGAGATCTTCTGAAAGATTTATACCGTTGTTTTTTTCATCTATTGGCTGAAGCGGAACTTTTGCATCATACGTATGACAGTTTCCGCGCCATGAAAGTCGGTTATGCTCCTCAACTTCCGTTCCGCACATATTTGCATCATAAAAATATATAGAGTACTGAAGAGCACGTGCATAGTCGTACTTTAGACCTGAATCGTTTACTACTTCGCTTATTGGTGCAGCCTTCTGTTCTGTATTACTGTCAGCAGCTGCCGCTGTCATAAGATTTGCTGCGGTGCATGAAGCAAGAAGAACAGCGCTTACTGCAATGGCTTTTGCTCTGTTAATTTTATTTTTCTGTTCCATTTTTTTCGTTCCTTTCTGATTTTTCAAGATATACTGTATCTCCATCAGGAGCCCGATTACTTTTATTTTAACATATTTGCAGACAAATGTAAATCAATAATAGATATATATTTTGTATATTAGTTTTGATGTAATATACAAAATTGTAAAAATAATTAAAAACAAGATCCGCATTCTGCTAAAAATGCGGATCCTAACATCAGAATTTGTCTATCAATTTTGAAAGATACTGTCTTATTCTTGCCAGGTCTGCAAGGGTAATCTTACCATCACCGTCCACATCTGCCATTTTCTTTCCCTGTTCTGAAATTCCTTTTTTATCAACCAGATATATGGCTGTATAGGAAAGATCGGTAACATCTACCTTGCCGTCACAGTTCACATCTCCGGTAATCTCAGAAATCTTATCTGCACCGGTCGTTACCGGCTTAGTTGTTTCTGCAGGTTCTTCAGTTACAGATGATACGGTTGTTTCTGCCGGTTTAGCATTGTCAGGTGTAGTTCCGTCCGGTTCAGTTCCTCCTACAAGCACCCCGCCATCGTATACACATATATATTCTGATTTTTCAGGTGTTCCCTTGAACGGATCATCAAACTGAACAAGATCCTGATGACTCCAGTCATCTGAAGGATCCCATGAATTTCCCCATGCATATGTTCCAAGAACAAACTGGTATTTTTTATTTGAATTTGCGACGGCATAATCATCCCATGCCACTTCAACATAGTAAATATTATCTTTGTATTTCACAGGACCGGTAAGCGTTGCCGGATGATCTGCTTCTATCTCTGCCTGATCATAGAGCTTTCTGAGTGTAAGCTCCTTTTCGTCTATTGACGACATACCACTCGCATCAAAGAAATATCTTACAGAGATATTTTTTGACGGCTTTGCTGCTGTGGAACGAACATACAAAGTAATCTCACTTGCCTTCGGGCCATCATCCTGCACAACATCCACACTGAATGCATCAACCCAGTACCTGCTTGTAGGGGTTATCTGCGAAGGATCTTCCGTTTCGTCTTCAGGATCCTTCGGATCAGGCGGAAAATCAGGTGTAACTTCCATTGAAGAATCACCGAAGAAATGATACTGTCCTGCACATGCACCTACAAAGGCTGCATTGTAGTCAATAGTTACTTCGTTGTAAATATAGTCAGCCGTAACATCAATATGATTATCGTCCAGATCAGGACCGCCTACCAGAGCTCCGTACAGTACAAATCTCTGTTCATCTGTATCCTCGCACTTTGAAAGCCCTGATGATGCTCTGTGATGCGGGAATCTGGCTGAAGTTTCATTGTATCCCACAACATAGCATCTGTTAAGCGGGTTTTCGCCAAGCAGGTAATCCATCTGCGACTTTGCCCACTCTCCGTATTTTGATGCTTTATCACCATGATACTTGTCATAGATAAGCGCAAGAAGCTGAGCTGAAGTATTGTATCTTGCTGAACCCCACTGACTGAGGAATGAATACCCAGCCGGGCTTACCTTAGGCGTATTTCCCGTCATCCAGTTGTCAACAAGCTTTGCAATCTGGCTCCACCAGTCTATCTCCTCATATACTGTTTTATTCTGAAGCTGCTTGTATTTTTCAACCCATTCGGTACTTTCAAGACCGACGCTGTTAGTTATTTTCTTCCCGTACATATCATCAGCCTGTGCGAGCATTGTAAGAACAGCAGCCCAGGTATCATTCCAGCAGTAAGTCCAGCATGAAGGTGCATAGTAGTCCACCATCTCAAGGACTATATCAAGATATTTTTCATCCTTTGTTGCAAGATAGAGACTGATTGCAGCATAGCAGTAGTCGTCTTCCCACTTTGTGGAAGTATAGTATCCCTTCGGACCGTCCTTGTTTACTGCCTTTTCATCAGCCCTCTCTGCAAATTCAAAAAGTGCTTTTGCATAGTCAAGACTTTTTTCTGCATACTCAGGATCACTCTCGCGGAAGTTCAGATAATTCATTGTAAGTGAGGCAGAAGTAATTGAAAGACAGTCTGTTGACACAAGTTCGTCTGTAGCAAACCAGCCGCGTCGGAACATCTCATCAACTTCAGGCGCATTCCAGTACTGATGGTCAATATCACCGTCACCAACCTGATAGCAGAATGCTATTGCTTTACCATCTTCATCAAGCCATGTGCACTTCATAAAATAATCATTAAAATATCTGAGTATGGTTTCAGCATGAGCATCCTGACCGGTAGCTTCATATGCGTCTCTGAATTCATAATATCCCCATCCCAGTGCAGCACCGGAATATCCTTCAGGCATGCCGAACTTTACATGGTCTCCGGCATCATGAAATCCGCCTGAAACGTCAATAAATCCGTCTCCGTCCGGATCAAGAATATCCTTGTTCTCTTCAATAAATTCATCAGAGAAATTTGTGTTTTCTGAATCAAGCGGAAGCTTTGCGTCATATGTATGGCAGTCATCTCTCCATATATATTCAGACTTCTCTCCAACTTCTGTTCCGCACATATTGGCATCGTAGAAATACATCGAATACTGCAGTGCTTTCGCATAATTTTTTTCCGCTTCAGCAGCTTTTACTGTTTCATGAGCCTTGTTTTCGCACGGCATAAAATATGAAGCCGATGATGCAAGAAGAACCGCACTTAACGAAAGTGCTGTAATTTTTTTACTGTTCATTAAATCATTCCTTTCTGAGAATACGACATAAGTTCATATTTATTCTAACATATTTATCTGAAAAAGTAAATGTACGTAAAACAAAAAACAGTATGAATAACGAATTTTCGTCATTCATACTGTTTTTTATTATTTCATAAGCTCCACGAGTTCATCATAATAGAGTTTCATACCGTTTTCCAGTACAGTCTTTCTTATTACAGTACCTGTATATACACCGTTTTCAATTATATAGAGAAGACTGTCATCATCACTCTTAGGAATAAATTCAAGCTTGTAGTCATCGCCTTCCTTAAGTCTGTAAACAACCTTAACCGCTGCCTCGCCTGTAACTCCATTTGACAGATTCTCATCAGATACATAGTCAAAGGAAATACCTGTAATGGAATTTATAAGGTTATTGAATGTCTCAAGAATCTTTTCGTTTTCACGGTCAACTGATTTACCGTTTACTGAATATGAAGAAGTTTTTCCTGCCTCAACAGTATAGTTATAATCAATATCCACCTTTGTTCCGAAAATATCAAGTTCAAACTTCTTTATATTGTCAAATGCCTCATCATGAATTCTCTTGAAAAGGATATCCTCAAGCTTTGAATCAATAAATCCAAGAGAAGCTGTTTCAAAAATATAAATCTGGTCAATAGCCCTGTTGTATGCATATATATACTGTCCGGCTTCATCATAGTAATTTCCGAAAATAATCTTAGCTTCCTTTTCATCTGTTTTAATTTCAAGCTGATGACTCGGATTGTCAAATCCGAACTTTGAAAGATCAGTAAGTTCTTCGTCAATAAATGTTACACTCTCAGCACGGATGATAAGTGAAGTGATATTTGTTACGCTTGCTGCATTTACAACACCTCTCTTGAAAGGGGCAATCACTTCCCAGCCATTTTCGTTTTTACTGATGTCATATACTATTGTACCATTGTTAATATACTTGAGATATGTTATATCGGATGTGCCTGAAGTATCGAAAAGCAGTTTGTCCTTAAGATCGGATACTTCAGCACTTAGCTTCTGAACATCTTCCTCCGATACTATATATATGGCATCTTTTCCTTCAGCACGCAGATAGTAAGATGAGTCTCCCGGAACCTTTGAGCCGATGTACGCTGTATATCCTGTATCATCGTTAAGCCTGAAGCTTACCTTCATCGGGTCATCAAGACCATATTCTGAAAGCTCTTCGGAAACCTCTTCAGTCAGCACTTTTGATGCAGTAAGTGTACTCATAGCTGTTGCTATCTCAACAAATTTATCAGGTGAGAGAGGAAATTTTTCACCCTGTGTTATTTCCCAGCCGTTATCAGTAAGACGGAATGAAAAATCGCCTGTACTGTTTGTTACATCCATATCTGTGATATCAAGAGGATCAAAACTGAATATTATTTTTTTCTGTTCCTCTTCATACGCCTTTTTTGTCTGATTGTTTTTATAAATGACAACTCCGATATAGGCTCCTATTGCTATAACTGCAACAGCAATAAGTCCAACCAGAAGCTTCATATATCGCTTTATCATGCGTTATGCCTCCTTGCCCAGACCAGTACGCCTGAACCTGCAATAAGTATTGGAAATGCTATCATAATTACAAGAATTATATTACCTGTCTTTTTATCAGGGATAGTAATATAGTCAGTGGCCTGAACTCTTGTCGGGAAATGAACATCGGAATTAACCTTGTCCATCCAGGTAATTGTGGAAAGAAACATATACGGTGCGAGTGACGCTGTACCTGTTGTCTGTATTATTTCCGCTATGGACTCGTCTTCAATAAACTTACTTGAACCAGCTACAAAAAGCTTGCTTCCGTTTCTTGAGGAATCCTCAGCATTTGCTGCAAGGTAAAGCGTACCGTTTACAGTCGGTGCATCAGTTCTCACACCGCCATATGCGTCACTGATTGCAGAATCAAATGTTGAAACAAGAACTTCCTGTGTAACAGGATCCTCCTTGTCGCTCTCATCATCCGCAAGACTGTAGAAACTTCTTGACTCAGGCATATAGATTGACTGACCTGACTGAGCATCAATAATCGCCTCGTTAAACTCAGTATCAACAAATTCGCACATTATTGCATACTTGTCATCACCGGCATATCTTTCCTGTTTGGTTTCATAAATTCTGTTGTAGTCCATTGCAATTTCATAGGTTGCAAGAATTTCCTCGATATTTCTGAAAGCAATCTTTTCAGCCTGAGGAGCAAGCAGCATTGTAAGATTTCCGCCTGCTTTGGTATAGTCAAGAATTATTTCCTTTTCCTCATCCGTAATATCCTTTGCAGGTGATGCAAAGACAACTGTTGTTGCATCCTCCGGAATTTTTCCCTCAAGACCGATATTTATATTCTTTACATCATAGTTCTGTGCCTTAAGTATACCTGTAAGGCTTGCACATGCATCAGTGCTGATTTCTCCATGTCCTTCTGCAAAGTAAACTGTAGGTGTTATACCGCTTTCAAGATAGCTTATAGCACCAAGGATTGAGTTTTCTCCGTAGAACTCAACGCTTCCTGTTTCTGCATTTGTAGTGAAGAGTGTTTTAAGTGAAATGTCTCTCTTCTGGTCTCCGCACTCAAGAAGAAGATCACCGGCACTGAGGTTCATAAGTCCTTCAGGATCTTTTTCTGTAACAAATTTAGGATTTTTTTCAATATCCACTTCCCTAAGATTAATCTTGTCAAACTCGCCCATCTGACGAAGTGTACTTACATACATATCAGCCATCATATACTCAGCTTCACCCGGCTCTGAATCATCATAAAGACGGTCAAGTTCGTAGAGAACAGTAATATCAACCGGCTTTTCAAGTGATTCAAGAGTTTCCACTGCTGATTCGCTGAGTGAATATGCATTGAACGGTGTAACGTCTATGTTTACATCAACTTTGGAAAAAATCATATTAATCGGAACTGCAGCAGCAAGAACAGCAGCAGCAGCAATCCAGGCAACTGAATTTACCTTTAAACCTTTTTTCATGACTTACCCCCTGCTCCAGCGTCTTTTCTCAACTGAGATCATAGTCCAGCAAAGAAATACAGCTATAAATGTTATGTAGAATACAACGTCTGAAAGTCTGAATACACCTGTTGCAAAGCCTTCGAATCTTGCCTTCGGTGATACAGCTGAAATGAGAGAAGACCAGACAGGCTTATTTCTCATCCACTCAATCTCATTGAACTTGTCCATAAACCAGAGAATCAGCATTGCAGCTTCGCCGAATATCGCAGCTATAATCTGATTTTCAGTAAATGAGGAAACCATCATACCAACCGCAACGCATCCCATACCCCAGAGGAAAAATCCAAGATATCCGCATATCAGTCCGCCCCATCTTACTTCACCGTAAACAGCTGTAATAGCCGGATAGATAAATGTGAGTGCCATAATCATTGCGAAAACAACGCCTATGGCAAAGAACTTGCCCATAACTATCTTGAATACATTAAGCGGAGTTGACATAAGCAGTACTTCCGTATTCATTCTTCTTTCCTCTGCAAAAGTCTTCATTGTAAGCATAGGAATAAGGAAAATAAAGTAGAAGAACTGATTATAGAATATCGCAGCAAATGAAAACTGAAGATTCAGCTTTGTAAGTGCTGTAATCCACTGAATAAAACTGAGCGAATAAATAAGAACAAACAATGCACTTATTACATAGGCCAGCGGAGAATAGAAGTACGACTGCACTTCCTTTTTAAATAGTGAAAACATAAATAAAAAATCCTTTCCGTATATTCGTTTATTTTTCCTCGCTGTTTTCTGATGCTGCAAGTCCTGAATAGGATTTTCCCCTTGTAAAGCTTGCAAATACATCTTCGAGAGACATGGACACTTTTTTGATTTCGGCAATAGAAAGACCGTTCTCCATCATCCTTGTAAGTATAGTCTTTCTTACCTCTTCGCTTTCAAGTTCAACCTTGAATTCACTTGTATTTTCATCAAGGAAGTTTATTTCCATAATGTTCTTTATGCCCTCTGTTTCTCTGAGAATCTTTTCAGCTTCAGCACATACACCTTCAACGCGCACAATATAAACAATATCATCAGCAGAAGCACCGGTAAGCCTGTCTTTGGTATCAACAGCCTTTATCTCACCCTTGTCAATAATTACAATCCGGTCACATACCGCACTTACTTCCTGAAGAATATGGGAACTGAATATTATTGTATGATCCTTTCTCAGCATATTAATAAGGTTTCTTACTTCCATAGTCTGGTTAGGATCGAGACCAACTGTAGGTTCATCAAGAATAAGAACCTGCGGATCACCGATAAGAGCCTGTGCAAAACCGACACGCTGTCTGTAACCTTTTGAAAGATTTCTGATTACTCTGTTTTTCATATCAGTAATCTTAAGTCTTGAAAGTGCTCTTGCCACCTGATGTTCACGTTCCGCCTTCGGTACTTCCTTTATACCGGCAACAAATCTGAGGTACTCGATAACCTTCATGTCAAGATAGAGCGGCGGAAGCTCAGGAAGATAACCTATCTTCTTTTTTACTTCCTTAGGGTTATCGTTCATGCTCATGCCGTCAATAAGAATCTCTCCTGAAGTAGGTGGAAGATAACCAACTATCATGTTCATGGTTGTTGACTTTCCGGCACCGTTCGGTCCGAGAAATCCAAGAATCTCATTTTTGTTTGCAGTGAAACTTATATTGTTCACAGCCGTAATCTGACCATATTTTTTTGTCAGGTTTTTAATTTCGATCATGTTATATCATTCACGCCTTTCCTGTTGATACCTGATACTATAAGAAATATAACTAATATCCGGAATATACGGGCTGACAGAAAATTATCCCCTTAAGCCCGCAGTACAGTTAGATATTATACAACATAAATGTGTATAATATGTGTACAAAACAGAATTCAGAAATAAATTTTTTTATAAGTTTCGCACTAATCAGACGGATATACTGCGCTTTAAAACATTACTATGCAGAATTTAAAACACTGTATATCTCATATTATAATTCTAAAGTACAATATTATATGATATACATAAATAATTTTTAATAAGTTTGTATATTTATCGGGGGTTGACAAACAAAAGTTTGTGTATTACAATATATCTATAAAGGATTATGATAAATCAGTGTGTATTTTTCACATTTTTCTCACAGTCCTTATAGTACGCATTATTAAATGATTAAATTTTTTGAGAGGAGAATTATGAAAATGGTTCTTAAGAAGACAAAAAAAGCAATTGCTTTCGCACTTTCTCTTTCAATGCTCGCAGCTGTAGCTTCACCGCTTACAGCTTCAGCTAAGGTAAACGGTCAGGCAGGCAGAACACTTCCTGAAAAGTTTGGTGATGACACATACAAGAATATGTTCTACTCACTTTATGACGACGTAATCACAAACGGTAAACAGAACGGCTACCTTTCAAAGGACGGTATCCCATACCACGCAGTTGAAACAGTTATTGTTGAAGCTCCTGACTACGGTCACGAAACAACATCAGAAGCTATGTCATACTTAGTATGGATTGCTGCCATGAAGGATAACCTCGACGGAAAGTCAGGCGAAATGGCAAAGGCATGGAAGACAATGGAAGTTATGATTCCAAAAGAACAGTCAGGCTTCATGCAGAAGACAGAACCTTCCGCTACATACTCAGACGAGTGGGAAGAACCAGAAATGTACCCAACAGACATGATGACGGGCAACAGCGGTCTTAACCCTATTCACAAGAACTTCGCAAGTGCATACGGCTCAGACAAGGGTCTTTACCTCCTCCACTGGCTCGCAGACGTTGACGACTGGTACGGATACGGCGGCGGAAACGGCGGCTTCACATTCATCAACACATTCCAGCGTGGTGAACAGGAATCATGCTTTGAAACAGTTCCTCACGGATGCGTTGAAGAACTTAAGTACGGTATGGCAGGCACAAGAGGTATCAAGGGTATCTTCTCAACAGAGAGCCAGGTAGCTAAGCAGTATGCTTATACAAATGCTCCTGACGCTGAAGGACGTGCTATTCAGGCTGTTTACTGGGCTAACAGATGGGGAGTAGGCGATTCAAGCGTTGAGACTCTCGCCGGTAAGATGACTGACCAGCTCCGTAACGATATGTTCGACAAGTACTACAAGAAGATTGGCGAAACAACAACAAAGAACGACCCTTCAGCAGGCTATGACGGAGCTCACTACCTCATGTCATGGTATACATCATGGGGCGGTGCTCTTGATGGTTCATGGACATGGCAGATTGGATGCAGCCACTCTCACCAGTTCTACCAGAACGTCCTCATGGCTTATGCCGCAAATGATACAAAGTATGACTGCATCAGCAAGAACATGAAGGCTGAAGGTGCTGCCAAGGACTGGAAGGAATCACTTGAAAGACAGCTCGAATTCTATGAGTGGCTCCAGTCAAAGGAAGGTCCGTTCGCAGGTGGTGCTACAAACAGCTGGAAGGGCAGATATGAAACATATCCTTCAGGTATCGCTACATTCTACGGCATGGCTTATGTTGCACATCCGGTTTACGCTGACCCTGGCTCAAACGGCTGGATCGGTAACCAGGTATGGTCAACACAGCGTATAGCTGAACTCTACTATGCTGCCAAGGAAGACGGCAACACTGAAATAGCTAACAGATGTAAGGTTCTCCTCGACAAGTGGGTTGGCTGGTTCGCTGGTAACCTCAAGTGGAACAAGCCTGATGACAATGGTCTTAAGGTACCATTCCAGATGCCTTCAGTACTTGCATGGGGCGACAACGCTCAGCCTGATACATGGTCAGGAAGCAAGCCTGCAAACAACAACCTCACATTTACAATCAGCTCTTACGGCTATTCAGACGTTGGATGCTTAAGCTCACTTTCAAATACACTTCTCTGGTATGCTGCTGCTGAAGGTGTTAAGCCTGGCACATCAGACGGCTCAAGCCTCGGTATCGAAGCATACAACATCGCAAAGACACTTCTCGATGCTATGTGGGACTGCTACCGTGATGATATCGGTATCTCTTACACAGAACACAACGGAAGCTTAAAGAGAGTATTTGAACAGGATGTATGGGTTCCTGAAAACTATAACGGAAAAATGCCAAACGGTGATACAATCCAGACAGGTATCAAGTTTATCGACATCAGATCACAGTACGATGATGATCCGACTTTCCAGGAACTCAGAAAGTACTATGAAGCAAACGGCGAAACAGAAGGTTTCGACCTCAACTACCACAGATTCTGGCACATCGGCGACTACCTCATGGCAGTTGGTACAATGGCTACACTCTTCCCGGATGCTGCACCAGATCATATCTACAGTATGGACGAAGACATTAAGGTTCCTGCTGACGACGTAGCAAACAAGGGTGGAGAAGATTCGGATGATGATAATCCGCCAACAACAACACCAGCTCCTGCTGAAACAACATCAGGTGAACCATCAGGTGAAACACTTCTTGGTGACGTTGACCTCAACGGCAGAGTTGATGTAACAGACCTTTCAACACTTGCTATTGCTCTTGCTGACAATAAGACTCTCTCAGGTCAGGCTAAGATTAATGCCGACGTTGACAAGGATGGAAAGGTTCTTCTCACTGACCTCGCAAGAATCAGACAGTACCTTTCACACATCATTGAAAAGTTCTGATCTTACTTAAATAAAATCGCGATATAAATTAACGCTGTATCTGAGTTTTCAGATACAGCGTTTTTATTTGAAAATTTAATTCAGAAAACATTAAAGAGGGAAAGCAAAATCAAAGCTTTCCCTCTTATTATTTTATTAATCCTGTACTTTATCAAGATAACCTTCCTGACAAAGTTCCACAACAGCATCAACAATTGCTTTTCCATACTCCTTGTAATGTTCGTCGAACAGACGGTTATCTTCATCGTTTGAAATAAATCCAAGTTCAACTATACAACACGGCATATTGGTGTATTCGATAATCTGAAAGTTGTTCTGTGTATCGTTTGTATACCCCTTCTGTATTCCTCTGTCAGACTGAACTCCGACTTTGTTAATGTACTTGAAAAGCTTGTATCCAAGCACTTCGTCAATTACTTCAGCCTGCTGCTGAACCCATATCTCAACGCCATTCGCAGTACGGTCAGTACTGTGATTTCTGTGAAGAGCGAGATATAAATCAGCATTTTCACTGTTTCCGAACGCTGCTCTTTCTTTATTTGACATATCAACATCATTTGACGTTCTTGTTGTTACTATTTCAAATTCAATTCCTTCAATATCGCGCCTTGAAAATTCTTCAATTACTTCTGTGGCATATCTGAGATTATCTACCTTCTCAAGTCTGTCCCCGTTAGAGCTTCCTATATCCTCACCGCCATGTCCCGGATCAATACAGATTTTGTACTTTTTTACTGTATCCTCTGAAACATCTGTAACAGCTTCCTGTGATACAGATACATCATTGATTACAGGTTTTTCCTTGTTGCCGGCGTTTTTCTTTGTGCAGCCACTAATAATAGTGCTGACAGTAAAAATCAAAATGACTAATACAGTCAAACAGCCGCCTACTCTGCCTTTATGTACTCTTCTTCGTACGGCAGGTTTCGAATTATTAACTGCCATCTAAACCCTCCAAGTATTTATTAGCCTGACAATATATATTATATCATACTTTGCCCGAAAAGTCACTATTGCATACGGGGTTTCAACTATATTGCCGTAAATACAACAATTTTTTTGTTCGTTTTTAACACTTGACTAATACTGTTTATTATATTATTACATATTCTGATGAAAATAAATCATTGACTTTTGACAATTTTTTTTTTATAATAATTATATTATAACAGAAAGGAAAAAATAAACGCAGAACTGATATGGAACGTTTTTGGGAAAAATACAAAATTATTATTACCGCATTTATCATAACTGCGGGATTTTTTATCGCAGGACTTGTTTCAGGTATGATATTCACAAGGCCGGTTTTTACATCTGAAGCTTCATATCTTGTTACAGATACTTCAGGACTGCACAATGAAATAATTCATCCAAAAGAAATAAAAGCCTTTCTGAAAAAAGAATTTTTTATAAATCATCTCTGTGACAGCACCTATGGTAAATTCACTGTCGGAGAACTTCAGAAAATGGTAAAGGTAAAAGCAAACCGGTATTCCCCTACATTCAGAGTTAAGGTCACCTGTAAAACCTCATCCGATGTTTTCTTTATTCAGAAAACTATCGAATCTGCTCCGGGAAACCTGACCCCTGAAATGTCTGACAAAGACTTCCTGATTATACTTATTAACGAAGCAAAATTCCCGGAAAAATCAGTAAGACCTGGTTTTTCTGCGTTTCTGCTTATATTTACCACAGCAGGCATAGTGCTTTCTGTTTTATACCTGAAGAAAAACAGCAGACAGTTTATTCAGTCATCTGCAGAATCTCTCAGCAGATACCAGATTCCGGTAGTGGCACGTATACCCTCTCATAAATCTTCGGTTCAGTCAGATACACTGAATACCAGATTCATCAGAAACTCAGTCCATCTGAAAAAACAAAACACCCGCTCGGATACATCTTCATATAACCCGGACAATAACACAATAATGATTGGTCCTGAAACCAGTATATCTTTTTTTGATGCATTCAGAATGTTCTGTACATCTGTTGACAAGATGACTGAAAAAAATCACAATATAATCCTCTTTACAAGTGCTGTAAACGGTGACGGAAAAACTACTGCTGCCATAAATTTCGGCATAACAGCCGCTGCAGAAGGCAAAAGTGTACTTCTTATTGACTGCAATATCAGGAACAGAAGACTTGCACGTGCGTTCAGCATCGATGCTTCAGCACCGGGTCTGTATGATATTGCATTTCGTTCCATGCCGGCAAAAGAAGCTATTCTGTTTACAGAATACCACTCACTCTTTGTTCTTTCCCCGGGAGATGTAACCGGAAATCCTACCGGTTTGCTGGCACGTACAGAAACACTCTGTTCCATATACAATCTCAAAGAAATGTTTGACTATATAATAATCGATTCACCTCCTGTGAATTCATTTGCCGATGCTGCTGTACTCGCCGGGATAGCAGATTTAAATTTCTTTGTAGTCAGAAACCGTTTTACGCCGGACGAAGAAATTCAGAAATCTCTTAAGAGTATGGAACTTTCCGAAATAAGTATTTCCGGATTTGTTCTTAACGACGTTCAGATTGTTTCCGAAAACAATACTCCTGTACGCAGCAATACTCATAAAAACAAATTTATATCCGGATTTGATATATAAAAAGCCAGTCCCGCGGGACTGGCTTTTTATATATCATTATTATTCTGTCATGAGGTCGCAAACCATATTTGAGAATTCAACAGGATTTTCAATGGAGATTCCTTCAATAAGGAGAGACTGTGTGTAGAGAAGCTGTGTATACTTCTTAAGCTTGTCCTTATCGTTTGCATAGAGTTCCTGAAGCTTTGCAAATATGCTGTGGTCAGGGTTGATTTCGAGAACCTTTTCAGCCTTAACCTTATTGTCTGTCGGCATTGAGTTAAGTACCTTTTCCATCTCAACGGAAAGGTCGCCATCACTTGTAAGGCATACCGGATGTGTCTTTAATCTCTGTGAAAGTCTTACTTCCTTAACCTTGTCAGCAAGAGTTTCCTTCATGAATGCAAACATTTCCTTGTTTTCTTCTGCCTTAGCCTTGATTTCTTCCTTTTCTTCAGGTGTATCAATATCAAGGTCACCTGATGATACTGACATGAACTGTTTTTCCTTGTAGTTCATAAGCATCTTTATGGCAAATTCGTCAACGTTTTCTGTGAGGTAAAGGATTTCGTATCCCTTGTCAAGAACCATTTCTGTCTGAGGAAGATTCTTGATTCTCTGGATGCTCTCACCTGAAGCATAGTAGATGTACTTCTGGTCTTCTCTCATTCTTGAAACATACTCGTCAAGTGTTGTGAGCTTGTCTTCGTTTGATGAATTAAACATAAGAAGATCCACGAGAGTATCCTTGTTCATGCCATATGATGAGTATACACCGGCCTTGAGCTGAAGTCCGAATGCCTTGTAGAATTCTTCATATTTCTCACGTTCATTCTTAAGCATCTTCGAAAGTTCATTCTTGATTGTCTTTTCGATGCTCTTCGCAATGAGCTTGAGCTGTCTGTCATGCTGAAGCATTTCTCTTGAGATATTAAGTGAAAGGTCTTCCGAGTCAACCAGACCCTTTACAAAGCTGAAGTAGTCAGGAAGAAGATCGGCACACTTGTCCATAATAAGAACACCGTTTGCATAAAGCTGGAGTCCCTTTTCGTACTCTCTTGTATAGTAGTCATAAGGAGCCTTTGAAGGAATGTAGAGAAGTGCGTTGTATGTTGCTGTACCCTCTGTCTTTACATGAGCATACTTTATAGGATCTGTGTAGTCATAGAATTTTTCCTTATAGAAGCTGTTATAGTCTTCATCCTTAAGTTCGCTCTTGTTTTTCTTCCAGATAGGAATCATACTGTTAATAGTTTCTCTTTCGATAAACTTCTCGTATTCGTCCTCCGTACCTTCTTTCTTGCGCTGATGTTCAACGTCCATCTTAACAGGGAATCTGATGTAGTCTGAATACTTTTTGATAATGGACTGAAGTCTGTACTGTTCAAGATACTCATCATAGGATTCGTCCTCTGTGTTTTCCTTTATGTGAAGAGTAATCTCTGTACCCGGCTTTGCCTTGTCACATTCATCGATTGTATAGCCTTCAACGCCTTCTGACTGCCATTCGTAAGCTGTATCCGAACCGTAAGCCTTTGACTTTACTGTAACCTTGTCAGCTACCATGAATGCTGAGTAGAAACCTACACCGAACTGACCGATGATATCAACATCCTCACCAAGATTGTTGTTTGACTTGAAATCAAGTGAACCGCTCTTTGCAATAGTACCGAGGTTGTTTTCAAGTTCTTCCTTTGTCATACCGATACCGTTGTCTGTGATTGTTACTGTTCTGCTGTCCTTATCAGCGTTGATAAGAATCTCAAAATCGTCTTTATTCATACCTACGCCGTCATCTGTAAGAGACTTGAAGTAGAGTTTATCGATAGCATCACTTGCATTTGAGATCAGTTCTCTTAAAAATATCTCTTTATGAGTGTATATAGAGTTGATCATCATTTCAAGAAGTTTTTTGGATTCTGCTTTAAACTGTTTTGTTTCCATTTTAATTTCACTCCATATAAATATTAATTAGCACTCTAACACTTCGAGTGCTAATTAATAGTATAGTACACTTTGAAGAAAAAATCAATAGGTAAATTTAAATTTTTTAAAAATTTCACAAAACCAAAAAATGCACAGGCAAATACCTGTGCATGCAAAGTTGCAGCGCGGCGGCGAAGGTGCAGGGCGACCGCAAAGCCCTGCAAACAAAATCTTTTATCGGACTTACGCCTTTAGACGAATATCTTACATAAATCATTCCTCAAGAGATTTCAGCGCCCTTATCTCATCCTTATTAACCTTAATTACAGAATCCTTAATAATCTTTACTTCACTTCTGTCAATGATAACCGGCACAGCACTGTCATTTTCAGGACGCACCTTAAGCTTGCCTGTAATAGTATTTGCCTCTTCAACATAACCCCTGACATTATTAGGCATACAAACATAAGCACCAACCTTTGGTGTAATCTTAAGAAACTCCTCATATGTGCTCTGTTCATACTTAAGGCAGCACATGAGTCTTCCGCATGTACCTGAAATCTTTGTAGGATTGAGTGAAAGTCCCTGTTCCTTTGCCATCTTGATTGAAACCGGCTGGAACTCCCCTATGCAGCCCTTGCAGCAAAATTCTCTCCCGCATATGCCAAGTCCGCCAAGTATCTTTGCCTCATCACGAACACCTATCTGACGAAGTTCAATTCTTGTTCTGAACACAGCAGCAAGATCCTTTACAAGCTCACGGAAGTCAACTCTTGTCTCTGCAGTGAAGTAGAACAGAATCTTGTTGTTGTCAAATGTAAATTCAACGTCGATAAGATTCATATCAAGACCGCGGTTTTTTATTTTCTGCTGACATATGGCAAAGGCATCCTTCTGTTTCTGGATATTTTTCTTTACAGTTTCAAGGTCCTCAGGAGTTGCGATTCTTATTACTTCCTTAAGTTCTGAAGTCACAGCACTTTCTTCAATTTTGCGGTTGGCTATTACTACCTCGCCGCATTCCACGCCGCGGACTGTTTCGACGATAGCCATATCGCCTGCCTTTGCCTTAATATTTCCCGGCGCAAAATAATAAATTTTACCAACTTTTTTAAATCTGATTCCTACTATTTCTATCATATTATTAATTCCTTTTCATCAAAGCTGTCTTAAAGATGATATTTCACCGCAAAGAGATGAAACTATCAGCTTTATATTTACATTTTTATCAATAAGTGAATATGAATGTTCTATAGCTTCGTGTATTTTTCCGCAGGCATTTGCTGTAAGTCCGGCGGAAAGCGACTCTGCCTCCTCGTGACAGCAGCCTGTAAAGCTGTCCGGCAAATACCTTAAAGCAAGTGCATCCCGTATTATACAGTTAAGCATTTCGAGAACACTCTTGAGAACTGATTTGTCTGAAGAGGCTTCAGTCAGAAATCTGAGCGTGCCATATTCATCTCTGTTTATTATACAGTCTGTTATCTTCTTTGTCAAATCCACAGTGTTCTTCAGTGAATCAGACTGTATATATTCAAGGCATTTTCCGATATTTCCATTAAATATTTTAGCGGCATTTTTCGCTTCCTCTTCAGAGATTCCGTGTTCTGCAAGAGCCGCAACTGTTTCTTCACGGCTGACCTTTGCTGCACAAAGTGAAATGATTCTTGATCTTATAGTTTCCAGTATAACATTTTTGTCGGAAACTGTAAAGATAAAATATGCATATTCCGGCGGCTCTTCTATAAGTTTAAGCAGTGAATTCTGGGCCTGAACCGTAATATTGTCAGCATCAGTGAAAATATATATTTTTCTGTCAGTATTATTCGGCTTTATATATGCATCAGAGGAGATGTTCCTTATGGTATCAACTGAAAAGCCGCCCATTTTTCCGCTGTGCTCCGCGTAGATTATATCCGGGTGAATATGTTCGGCTGCATTTTTACAGGAACGGCACTGTCCGCACGGCTTGTTATCTTTTTCACAGACAAGCATCATGGCAAGCCAGCTGGCCATGGTTTTCTTTCCAAGCCCGCTCTCTCCGTATATAAGGAAGGAATGAGCCATTCTGTCCTTCTGCATCATATTCTGAAATGTATTCAGTATAAGGTTATTTCCGTATATTTTCATATTATCAGTTCCATTTCCTGTTTTTTACTACTCTTACGGTGCTGATACCGTAATGTACAAGCGTTCTGACTGTTTCACCTGATATTCTCTCACCGCTTACAGCAATCGGCACAGCCGGAGGACAGGGCACGTTTATCCCTGCACAGATTCGTCCTTCCGCACATTCAGAGCTTACTTCCTCATATTCGGATAACAGTGCCTCTCTTATGGATAACACTTTCTCCGGATGAGGAAATACAATACGCGGTTTCTCATGTATTTCCGGCTTAAATTCTATTGATTCAAGCACACCGGCAGTTTTCCGGTACGCCTCATATCCGTCAGCAGGGGAAAAAAGCAGAACGATATATGTGTCATCAGCAAATTCGTATTCAATTCCGTTTTCACGAAGCTTCTCTGCAAGATATCTCCCTGACACACCGGTCTTTTCAGCGTTTATGGTAAAATGAAGGGGCTCAAGATCAAAGGCCGGACATCCGAGACTGTACTTCTCCGCGGCAGAACTTCTGAGTTTCGCCATCCGCTTTTCCGCCCGAACAAGTTCTTCTCTTATCTCACCGGCTAAATATCTGTTGCACAGATCAAGTGAACAGGTTATCAGATATGAGGGACTTGTAGAGGCAAACATAAGCATTGCGTCCTTTATCTGTGAGGCATAATGCTCATTCCCTGTATGGAGATACGCCGCTCCTGTAAGTGCCGGAAGCATTTTGTGTGCTGAGTCACAGCAAAGGTCTGCACCAAGGTGTACAGGGTGTCTGTTTTCGCTGTAGAACGGCAGACATGCACCATGGGCATTGTCAACCAGCAGAACAGAATCGTAACGGTGGCATATTTCTGCAAGGCTTTTTATATCCGCCATGGCGCCGAGATAATCCGGAGAAGTAACGTAGAGACATGAATGCGGGTTCATTTCAAGTGATTTTCTGACGTCAGACAGATTTATTTTTCCGGAGATAATCGTATCTGAATATTCCGGATAAATCCATACCGGTTCTATATCAAGAAGAGCGCATGAGCTTAAAAATGCCCGGTGCGCATTTCTTACTGCAAATACACGTCGGTTTTCACGCTTCATCAGCGCAAGCATTGTCTGTATGCAAAGGGTTGAACCCTGTGTCGAATAAAACGTACCCTTCGTACCGAAAAGCTCCGTGGCGTTTTTTTCACTTTCGTATATTATGCCTTCGTATTCGAAAAGATTTCCGGCACCTGTTATCTCAGTAAGGTCAAGCCGGTAAATATCTGAAAGCAGATTGTCAAAGGTTTTTCCCTTATGTCCCGGCATATGCATACGAAGCATACCACTGCCGGCATATGATAAAATATAGTCGTAAACTGGTGTATTCATAGTTTTTTCTTTCATATTCTTTTTTGCGTTCGCTATTTTATTATACCATTTTCCTGTGATGTTTACAAGGTGTACAGTGAAAGTAAAACAGCAGCAATGCAAAAAAACACCACAGACAACCTCTACGGATCTGTGGTGTGAAAATCAGTAAATAATCATATCTGCGTTATCAGAAAAAATCAGCATCGTCAATGTCAAGGTGCTGTTCATCGACCCTGTCACCGGCAATAGCCGTCATTATGCAGAAAAGAGCCGGAACACAGGCATAAGCAACGTTAAAATCACTTTCCTCATGTCCTGCGTATGCAATTGCTGCAAATGTAAGCACGCCAAATATGACTGATAAAACTGTCATAACCTTTCTCATTGTTAATTCCCCTCTTTCTTTTTTTCAAAATCTCCTAAACAATAAATATCGTTTCCGATAACAGTAATATTAACACATCAGATATGATTTGTAAACCTCAATCATAAAATTTTATTTAAACTCACAAATTAAGTGATTTGATTTAGTGCATTATTGGCAAAAAAAGCTATCCCACAAGTCCGGAGCGCTCTATTCCCTCTGTAAAATATTTCTGAAGAAATACATACATAATCAGCATAGGCGATATTGAAATAAGACAGGCAGCCTGGGTCCATACAACGTATTCTCTTGCAGACACTCTCAGACTTGCGTCGTTGAAAAGAGCTGCATTGAGAACCGGCTGAATGTTTTTTATGGTAAGGGCAAGTGTCTGGTTGCTGCTGAAAAATGAATTGCATACATAGTAATCGTTCCAGTACCACACCACTGCGAACAGAAAAACTGTGAGAAATGATGAGAGTGCATTCGGAGCCATTATCTCCACAAATGTTCTGAACGGTCCGCATCCGTCAAGGCAGGCTGCATCTTCAAGTTCACGCGGAAGGCCGCGGAAAAACTGTCGGAATATGAATATCATTATGCCGGATTTGATTCCGTTGGCTGTCATCGCCGGAAGATACATAGTCCATGGGGTATTTATCATGCCAAGCGAGTTAAAAAGATCATACTGCGGCAGAAGAATAACCTGAGGCGGAACAAGTATCATAAGGATTACTATTCCGAAAAGAATATTTTTCCCCTTAAATCTGAAACGGGCAAATCCATATCCGGTAACTGCTGAAGAAATTACCTGAAAAAATGAGCATCCGATATTTATAACAAGTGTATTTACAAGAGTTTTTCCGAGTTTCATTGCTGAAGCTGTTTCTTTCATAACATCGAGCGTTAAATGACGCGGTATCCACATAACCGTAGGGTCATTCATATCGTTTTTGTCCCTGAATGCACAGCTTATCATAAACAGAAGCGGATAAAGAATAACAAAACAGAGGCCTGAAATAATGAGGAATCTGAAAATACGCCATATCATTTCCACTGCCTTTTTCCGTTTCACATATGAAATCTGTTCTTTTGACATAAGTGAAAGGTGTTTTTGCTGTCTTGCACGAACAGCAGCCTTTTGTTCTTTACGGGTCATGATTTTTCCTTTCCGATAAAAAGACTATTCAACTTCATAGTAAATATGCTTTCCTGCAATAAGGAAGAGTATGCCTATTATTATCATTACTATAACAAAATAAGACCATACCATAGCCGCTGCAACACCGTATTTCCAGTCGTTCTGCATAGCGATAATTCTGCCCATGACCTTATTGCCGGAGTCTGTAAATGAGTCGACTACAGTAAAAATAAGATTTGCAAGAATCACAGGACTCACATACGGAAAGGTAATCTTCCAGAAATACTCCCATGAAGTCGCACCTTCAAGCTGGGCTGCCTCTCTTGCCGAAGGAGGTATGTTCTGCAGTGCTGCAAGAAATACAAGAATCTGAACGCCCGATTTCCATACGATAGCAAATATACTGTCGATAGTGTGTTTTATGGTCTCCGTAAGTGTCTGACTAAGTCCGTATATCCCTGTGAATTCAAGCAGTTCAGTTACCATATCGGTTTCAAAAACCGTTGAAAACTGAGCTGCTCCCTCTGCCCCGCTTGTACTCATATCACCGGTAATGACAGAATAAACCGGACCGGACGCAACAATTACAGGCAGAAAAAATACCGCACGGACAAAGGCTCTTCCTTTGAATCTCTGATTTATAAGGACAGCTGAAAACAGAGAGAATATAAGTATTATCGGGGTTGTCCTGAGCATATCTGCTGTAACATCAAAAAGATATGTGCGGTAGTGCGGATCTCTGGCAAATGCAGTTATGTAATTGGAAAAGCCAACCCAGTCCCCCTTCATACCGCCCGACTGAGGATTGACGTTCTGAAATGAGTAGAGAAGGGATTCAAAAAGCGGAATGATAAAAAATACAAGTGTTCCAATCATCCAGAGTCCGATAAAGCCGTAACCGTACAGACTTTTCTGCTTTTCATAGGACATTTTTTTCCTGGTTTTTTTATTCTTCATCATTACCCGCTCCTCCGTCTGAATTCAGATAATCACTGAGAACATAAGTTTTTTCACTGACCTGTGCCGTCTCTTCTTTAAGATTTACAGTAACAACAGTCCCGTTACTGTATTCGGTTTCTATGATTTCTCCCTTTTGTGAATACTCTGTAATATATTCATCTTCTGTACCGGAGAGAACATCTCTTATAAATCTGTATCCTGCTGCAGCTTTTTTCGTCCACGCGTCGCTGTCAGCATAAAAGTATATGTCATATTCAGTATCCTTGAGTATGCTGATTTCCTCACCGACCATATCAAAATGTATACCACTGCCTGCTGCCGCTGCCTTCAGAATCAGCTCTTCCGGATTTTCCGCTCCGTTTACAGCAGTCGAGGAATATGGTATAAGTCCGTGAAGAACAAGCTGGTAAAACGGAATATCCTCATCAAAAATATCATATCCTCCTGAACACAGAGGAACTTCTGAGATATAATCTGTAAATTCAAACACATAGGAGTTTGCCTCAGATGTAAGAACCGAACCGATTTTTTCTTTAAATCCAGCCATTCCTTCCTCTATAAATTCAGCTGTATCACATCTTTCGATATGTTTTTTCCCGTAATCACCGCAGAGAACGGAGCTGAGGTCTCCGGGACATATGCCGGAAAGTCCGGCTTTTGAGTATCCCGATGATATCTTACTGAACAAACCGCTGTATACAGACGGCGAAAGCAGAGAAACAGCTTTTTTCATGCCGTCCTTTGTTCCGTATGCCAGGGTGTAGCTTATCTGTTTCGAATACTGCCCCGACGCTCTCATGGCTGTGTCACTGAAAGCGTAGTAACCATTTCCGGAGTTAAATGTTGTATTGTTCACAACAGGATAAAATCCTATCCCGTTATCATCAAAATATTTTACCATATCCCTGAATTCACCGGAAGTTCCCAGCACAGATGAAGGTTTCGCCTTGTAGTCAGCCTTTCCTTCAATACCGTCATCAGTCCAGTTTTCAAGCGTGACCACCATACTGTCAGCACCGTTTTCCTTAAGACCGGATACTATGGACTTAGCCTGTTCAAATGAGGTAACAGCTTTTTTCCTTGTAACCGGAATGCCAAGAAAAGGTTCCTTTTTCTGAACCCCGCCGTAAAGGCTGATACTGAGAGGAAGGGTGTTTTCAGTCTGAGTCAGATTTTTTTCGTCAATGAGATACTGACGGTAAACTTCTGCAACATCTGTATAGTCAAGTTCCTTCTCACAGAGAGGATAGAATCTTATCTCGAGTGAAGGAACTCCGATTTCTCCGTCTTCAAAAACTGTAAGCGGTTCGCTGTTCATATAGTATGTATCTGTATTTCTTAGAATAAACCTTGAGCTGCATGTGTTGTAGCTGCTCTTTGAAAGTCCGCTTACACTCGACTGTATCAGTACATTTTCGTCTCCTTCATGGATAACCGCAAGCATTCCGTTGCCGGTTTCCTTAACCGAGGCATACACAGGAAGATAAACTTTTTCAGTGTTTTCCGGTTTGTAAAGGGGAACCGCTGTTATATCGTTTCCGTAAACCTTTGATGAGTATGAACGTGAATCCGTCTTTCCGTTGTTAAAGTTTATAACTGCCCCGCTTCCATCCGGAATTATGTAATACCCGTTCTCCATACTGCCGGCAGTAAGCATATTCGGAAGAACCGAAAGTTCGAGGAGAACCATGTTTTCGCCTTCTTCTCTCTTGTTCTCCTTAAATTCAGAGGTATCTGCGTGCACACGGAGAGAATCCTCATCAAGAGTATACTGTACCGGAATAACAAAACCGGCTGACGGGAAACGATAGGTTATCTCCAGTGTGTTTCCGGTTACTTTATATTTCATTTTACCGTTACGGGCTGACCGTAAAGTAGAACCGGTTCGTTTTTCAGGCTCACCGTAAACTACAATGAGAGATGATTCAAGTTCCTTTTTCACATTGCCCTTCGCAATTGTATCGGCCTCGGCATTTACCGGGGATGACCACCATACATATCCGTTTTTTTTGCATTCAAGTGCTATAAGGTCCTCTTCCTCAGAATAATAGAGAACGAAACTTGCATTCTCGCAGGCTTTTTTCATCGTTCTGAGAACTTCATTTTCAGTACGCATGGTATAGGACGTGCCGGAATCTGTATCATTTTCTTCCGTATCTTCAGCGTAAATGCAGAATGATGAAACTGAAAGAACAACGCCAGCGGTAAAACCGGCAATTATACGTGTAAATCTGTTTCTCATTTATCCACCGCCTCTTTAAACTCTGAATCTGTACTGAAGTTCAGTATAAATCGAATAAATAAACAGTCCGGCCTTCTGAAACAGCGACATTACCAGCACAAGGAGAAACATCATTATAAGCATGGCTGCCAGAGTAAGAACGACAGCAGATACTGTCTTCATAAATGAATACTGATGAACTGTCTTTACTGCATTAAACAGCAGCACACCTGTCCAGATAATTCCGGCATAGTGCAGGCAAAAAATAAAAACACCTTCATCGGCAATCAGAAAATGCGACAGAAAAGCAGTAAAAAAAAGCGAGGCAACATACGGTATTATTGAATATGCACTGAATATGCAGATTCGTTTAAGTGTCCCCTCTCCGTCAAGAAGAGTGCATACAGACCAGTTTCCGATAACCCACGCCGCAAACAGAACAATACTTTTTACAAAATAAGGGACTATGTTAAAAAGTTTGTCATAGGAATTATGAAACTGAAATGCATACAGTCTGTCGTTTACTACAGTTCCGATAAAAAACAGCAGAACAATAAAAAACGATATCCGGAGTGAACCGGATTTTTTCCAGCGCATATCCTCAAATCCTTCAAAAGGATGTAAAACAGCGTGCTTAACCCACTGTTTTTCCGACAGATCCATCATTTTGCTTCATCTCCTTCCGCATTGCTTTCATTTGCAGCAGTTTCCGTTACAGTCTTCCCGGAACAGGAGGATTTTTTCCTGAGATATCTTCCTGCAAACACAGTAATCAGAATCAGTGCTGCAGCAGCAAGTATCAGTTCCGTAAGATGTGTACTTACAAACTCTTCCCTCCAGCCCTCAAAGGCACGGTCATAACGCCACTGCGAATCAGCAAGTTTCGCATACTTCATAGCCTCTCTGTATCTGCCCTGGTTGATGTACGCACTGGCAATGCCTTTATGGGCCATTCTGTAGTTTCCGTCCTGTTCAAGCACGTCAAACCACGGTTCAAGAGCCTCGTCATAGTATCCGGCATTATATAGTTCTGTTGCATGATGAACAGTTCTGCCGAATTTCGTCTCTTCAAATACAGTTACTGTATTCTTCTGAGAATCCGCTACATATAAACAGTCTTCTGAAGATTCCACAGCCGAAACCTGTCTGAATGTCCCGAGCTGATAACCCTTTCCTCCGAAAATAAAGAGAAGATTGCATTCTTCATCATACTGAAAGATTCTTCCGTTTGTATAGTCGAGACAGTTTATAAGTCCGGTAGGACTTACGTCAATATCAACATAGGAATTCTGCGGATATTCACTGTAGTCAGCAGTCGGTCTGTCCCCGAAATCAGTTTCCATGTCAGCAAACAGGTTATATCCGGCGGCATTTACCTTCTTTATCATATCTATATCCTGGGAAAGTGAACTGCTGCAGGTGTAGATAAATCCCTTTTCGTCATTGTCAAAGCTGCTTATCGCTGACGGAACCGCATTTGTCATGTACTTTCTCATCTCATCTCCGGCAAGGAACTTCCAGAAATAATTTCTGAGAACCTCTCCGGTCTGCTGAACCCTGTTAGCTCCGTAGTATCCGGAAAAATTACCTTCACTGTCAAAAAGCACTGCACCGCCTGTTATATTTCCATCGACTACATATATAAATCCTGCCTTGTCCGCAAGTACTCTCTGAGGAACAAATGTTACTGCGGTATACTGAACTGAATCAGGTTTCTCTATGACAAGGTCGGCATTTCCTTCAAGGTCACATCTTATCACACGGGAGTTACCTGTATCCGCTATATAGAGGATCCCTTCATCTGATACATATATGCCACCGGGATTCTCAAGACTGAGCTTCTGGTCTTTATAATTAATTTCGTCTATTATTTTTGCCTTTTTTTCAAATTCACTGTCTGTTACCACTATACGTCCGTTTCCGCTGTCACATATAAAAAAACTTCCGTCAGAAGCAAGGAAAATATCTGATATACCTGCAAAATCAGATACTCCCAGATCTCTTCCCGAAATACTTTCAGCTGCAGTATATCCGGCACGTGAGGGAATTGCCTCACCCCATCTGTCATAGTTGTATGTATCATCTGTTCTTCGGGCCGACACATGCGGTGCTGAAGTAAAAACAAGTAATGCAGCTATTAACGATATTGAATTTTTAAACCAGCGCACCGCTTTCATCCTTTCTTTAGTCTTTTATTCCCGAATGAGCCATAGTTTCGATAACATTTTTCTGTGCTGCCATAAAGACAATTACAGGCGGTATCAGCATGAATACTGCCGCTGCCATTGCAACACCCTGACGTGCAATTCCTGAAGCTGCCGCCTGTGCCACAGCTGTTGGAAGAGTTTTAAGGGATTCATCAAACACATAGGTATTTGACTGGATATTCCAGGCTGCCTGAAAGGCAAAAATTACAAGCGTCATCAGTGCCGGTTTCTGATTAGGCATAACAACCTCCCAGCATATGCGGAACATACCTGCGCCGTCTACCTTTGCCGCCTCTATAACGGCATCAGGTATCTGACTAATGGACTGTCTCATAAGGAACACGCCCACAGGGGTTGCTATATTCGGAAGAATAAGGGCAAGATAAGTATCTATCATACCAAGTTTTGAAATCACCATGTACTGAACTATGTAGATAACATTGCTCTGGTAAAGCAGAGAAACAACTATCACGGAGTTTAGAAATTTACTTCCGCGGAATTTTCCTTTTGCAAGAACAAAGGCCGCCATGGAGGCTGTGAAGCACTGTGCAAGAGTGACTGAGACAGTTACCAGAACACTGTTTGCCACATAGCGCGAGAACGGCACCCACAGTCTGTCAGCGGATCTGAACATATCACGAAAATTGTCAAGTGTCGGGTCCATAGCATAGAGCTTAGGCGGAAAAATAAACCATTCCTGTGACGGTTTAAGTGACATAACCACAGCCAGATACACAGGAAGTATCATGAATATTCCCAGAACAAGCAGGAAAATAAATATCATAACTGTTCCGGCATGCTTTTTACCGGCTCTTCCGGAGGAGGCCTTAAGTTTCTTTTCTTCAGGCATAAACCTAATCCCCCTTAGCCAGTATTCTGGTAATAAGTTTGTTTACAGCATACATTACGATGAAAAGCACCGTACATATTGCCGACGAATAACCCATCTCATATCTTACCCAGCCGTAGTCATACGCATGGGTCATTACTGTGTGTGCCGCGTAATCGGTGCTTGGAAAACCAACAAGGTTTCTTGCTGCAATATCAGCTGTAAATGCGGACACTATCTGCATAACCGCTGCAAAAAGCATCTGCGGCTTCATGGCAGGTACAGTTATATAAAAAAGCTCCTGCCAGCGGTTTTTTATTCCTTCAATTGCGCCTGCCTCGTAAAGACTTTTATCAATATTCTGAAATCCGGCTCTGAGGGCAAGGAATCCTGCACCAAGACTTATCCAGAGCTGAACGATAATTACAACGAAAAGAATGTAGTTTGCGTCAGTAAGCCACTGACGCGCCGATGTTATTATTCCAAGATCAAGCAGAAATGCATTTACATATCCGTACTGGTCACCGCTGAATATGAGCTGCCAGACTGTGTAAACTCCTGCCATGGACGGTATATAGAAAATGAGGGTAAAAACAGTTCGCAGACATGAAGGAAGTTCATTGATAAGCCAGGCAAGCAGAAAACAGAGTACATAGCTTACAGGACCGGAAAACAGTGCAAATATCAGAGTTACCTTTATGGAATGAATAAATGTTCTGTCTGAAAGAAAAAGTGTTTTAAAATTTGAAAGTCCCGCAAACTCAGGGAAGTTTACCATATCAAAGTTCGTAAATCCGAGTGGAAGGGAGATAACAACCGGAACCACAGTAAAAATAATAAAAAAAATCATAAACGGAGCGAGCATAAGCCAGCATTCCAGTGATTCTGTTTTATAAAGTGACTTTTTCTTTTTCCCAGAGCCATTCTTCATGAAGGCACCTCCTTTACATTCCGAGATTTTCACGTTTTCTTAGTATTTCTGCATTTATATCACGATTGTACCACATTATGGTGTCACGGGGATTTCGGTGGCTGTTCACTGTCTCTCTGAATGCCGTCATTATGTTTCGTGTAACGGCATAGGAGGCAGGAATTATCGGTATTTCCTTAAGTTCCTCTCTCTGAAGGGCAAGTTTTCTCACCTCGGCAGGAGTCCAGGAAAGCTGCGATGCCGTTTCTGTGTTGGCCGCGTCATATCGTCCCATGGTTCCGAGCAGACCTTCAACCAGAGTTCCGTACCGGGTCTGAACCTCAGTTGATGAAAACCAGCTCAGAAACTCCCAGGCATCATCCTTGTTTTCTGTACTGCTGAAAATAACGGCTCCGCTGCCGCTTGAATTTGCTGCATGGGATACTGTTCCGTCTTCACGGACAGTTCCCGGAACAGATGTAAAGTCCCACAGGCCGTTCAGCTCCGGTGCTGCTGACTTAAGCTGGTTGTAAAATGTATAGTTCTGAATAACAACAGGATATGTTCCGTCTCTGAAACGGCTGAAAGGATCATAAACCTGCTCAAATCTGTATTCGGTGTAAAAATCTGTCCACTTCTCAAAGGCATGTACTGCATCAATGCTGTCAAATGATGTTGCAGTCAGGTCATCGTTGTAGTAGTTCAGCCCGCTCTGAAGCATCAGCATGGCAAATGTATGGCCTGACTCTGTAGAGGGGGCGGCATTTGCCGAAGGGAGTACAAGTCCGGCATACATGTGATTTCTCTGAAGCACCGGCAGCAGTTCAATCAGTTCATCCCAGGTCTGCGGAATATGAGTAACTCCTGCTCCGCTCAGGATGTCCTTTCTGTAGAACATAACGGGAAAGCTCTGGGAAAGGGGAATTCCGTATACTCCTCCGTCATATGTATAGGGCACCATGGCTTCAGACTGAAAGTTTTTTTTTATATCCTCAAAACCTTCCCTGCCGCTGAGCTCATCAAGCAGTCCTCTTGCTGCAAGGTTTACGGGAAATTCACCGCCCAGAAAAAGAGCGATATCCGGTCCCTTTCCTGCAAGTGCGGCTTCAACCACACCGCCCTGAACTATGTTAAGATTTACAGGAATACCGGTAGAGGGTGTAAAGTCAGACTCCACAAGTTCCTTAACGGCAAGAGCCTGGTCACGTCCGAGATTTACCCAGACGCTCAGTGCCCCTTCCTCCGCTGTTCCGGAAATAACGCTGTAGTCCTCATAGAAGGATGCTAAAAATGCCTTTATGCCAAAAGCAAGCGACCCGAAAAAGCTTTCCTTTACTGAGGAAAACTCCATATCATATGAGGCAATCTCGATATAGTCGATCTCAAGCGGCTGGTCTCTGCAGTCTCTTACCCATGATGAGATTGCTGCGATATTGTCCTTAAGCTGGGAAAGGTACATAGGGATACGTGCCGGCTTGTCCGTGCATTTGTCGAGGATAACGAACATTCTCTCTATGCCTGCGGCCTCGGAACCGCTTGTGTCCGAAAATTCTTCTATGTATTTTTTAAGAATCTTAAGCTCGGATGAAATACGGGAAAAATCATCCGTGATCTCAGGTATGACCTTGTCCACGTTGTAGTCAGTATATTTGTCCGGTGAAGGACCTGTTATCATAAGTATCTTTCTGTAGTATTCGTTCAGCTCGGAAATAAGCGGTTCAAGCCTTCTCAGTGCCCCGCCCATATCGCCCGGAACTGCCTCAAGTGTAATGCTGTGGTCCTCTCCGGCAGTGAGATAAACGTAAATGTCATCACCGTTGGATGTCTGCGGAACGACACTGTTCCATTTCGTTCCGTATCTGAAGCGGACATTTTCAAATTCCTCATAAGGCACAGCATCATCTATGTATATTCGTCTTGCCGAATTAAATCCGCGCATGTACTGCTGTCTTGCCTTTATCCCAAGGCGATACCATCCGTCCGCAGTAATATTTTCCGCAGGTATCTCCCAGGTAATTGTCTGAAACGCCTTCTTCCAGTTATTGTCCCCGATAGTATTGTAAATCATCTTTCCCGGTTTTGCCGGAGAAGCAAGGTAACTTGAATTGTCTGAAGTAGGATAAAGCGTTGAATCTGACTTGAACACTGCCTCTTCCCCTTCTATGCGGAAGAGCGTTGAAGGCGTGTTTTTTATATCTGATTCCGAAGGAGCAAGTTCCCTGTAGGGTGCTGATTTTTCATGGTGATAAAGTTTAAGATATTCGATTGCTATAAATGCTCTGGAGGCCTCAAAGGTAAACTCGTGTGTTCCCTTTTCAAGATAAAATATAAGCGGATCATTAAAAAGCCCGTCGGGATCGCATATATCCTTTTCCATCCATTTGCTGTACTGTATCTGTGAAGGTCTGCTCTGGTTTCCGGAAGAGTTTTCAGTTATCCCGCTCTCATTTACCCAGACTCTGTTAAGAACGATTCTTGAAGCGGAGTCAAAGGGAGTTTTACCGTCTATCTTAAGTGAAAGCTCCGTGGAGGCTGATGATGAACCAACAGGACAGTATGAAATTCCGATATTGTAAACGGCGGTTTCTGGGACATTTATACGGTAGGTAACCGTTCCCTCAGCTGAATTCCATATAAGAACATCGTCCTTTACAATATCATTTTCATTTCCGCAGCTTCCCTTCATGAATTCGCCGCCCGAAGCCTTTATGTAATCCGTTCCGCGCACTGTGACCTCGCTCTTTGCAGCATTTTCCCCTATATATTCATCAAAATAATCTCCGTACGAATCTTCTCTGCTGAATACTATCTCAGTATCAGAATTTGTTTCCGCAGTATTCTGAATTTCCACTGCAAAAGCCGCCTCCGGCACAGCCAGAGCAAATGCCAGCACGGCCGCTGCAAAGCGATAAATTTTCCTTACTCCCGATGTCAATACAATACCACCCCAGTCAGACATTTGTCTGTATATTTTTTACACAAAAAAGTGTTCTCCTAAACGCAATTACTCATTAAAAATTATATCAAAAATACTAATGACTGTCAAGAATTCAGAGAAAAACGACGCAAATGATATATAAACAGGGGTTGACATTTTATCTGACGTGGCTTAAAATAATTATAGTAAGATATTTTGAATATTTTTTCAAGAAAGTGTTCGCACTGCCTTGTTTTTTAACGATTGATATTTTCTTTAAAATATGTAAATACTATGTATGCATTAGCTCTTTTGGAGGTGGTATTATGGAACAAAGATGGATATTAAAAGTTGAAAACTTTGCAAAAATCAGCAAAGCAGAAATAGAAATATCACCATTTATGTGTTTCTTAGGCGATAATAACTCAGGTAAAAGCTATTTAATGAGCTTACTTTGGGGAATACTAACACTGGGTAAAGATATTTTTCCTAAAAAAAGGACTGAAGCTAAATCTTATTTAAAATGTGAAGAATGGCTTAAAACAAATATTAATAAAGAAACTGAGATAAATGAAGAGGTCTTTGATATTTATATAAAGTGGTTTAATGAACTTCTGGCTTCAAATAAAAAGGAATTAGTAAAAAGGATTTTCAATTATGAAGTAAATATAGATAAAGTAGAAATATGCAGTTACCGAAGAAATTCTTTTCTGTTAAAATGGGGAGAGGATGGTAACAGATATTCTGCGTCCAAAAACTATGTTCGGTTTCCGGAAGCAGAAAATCCTACAAGGGAAGATTTACTGAGGATGAATTCATATATTTGCTGGAATCTTATAATGGAAGGTATTGCCGCACCATTGTATACACCAGTAGTAAAAGGCAGAAGAATGGGAGAACCGATTTATTTTCCGGCTTCAAGAACGGGATTTATGCTAACATATTCACAGTTGCTGGAAAGTGCTATTCAATCCAGTTTTTCGAAAATCTATGATAATGAAAACAGCACTCTTACTTTGCCTTATGTGGATTTTTTACAGCTTATCACAAAATTTGAATCAACAAAGAAATGTAATTTTGAAGAATTGATTGATTTTGTTGAGAGTAATATGATTAGTGGTAAGATTAATGTGCGTAACGAATTTACTCCGGAAATCAAATACATTCCGGATGGTACTGCTAAAGAACTTCCATTGTTCGCTGCATCTTCAGTTGTATCTGAAGTTTCGCCTTTACTTCTGACTCTTAAATCAAATATTAACTTTAAAGCTGTAATAATCGAGGAGCCGGAAGCACATCTTCATCCAGCTCTTCAGAAACAGATGGCAAGATTTTTACTTAAACTTATGAATAAAGGAATTCCAGTATGGATAACAACTCACAGTGATACGATACTTCAGCATTTTAATAATATGATTAAACTTTTTAATAGTAAAGATAAGAAATCTCTATGTGAAGAATATGCTTATTCAGAGAATGATTTACTGAATCCAGCAGATGTAACTATGTATCAGTTTGGAAAGAATAATAAAAATAAATCTGAAGTCGAAAGACTGTCTTATAATTCAAATGGTTTTGTTGTTCCAACCTTTAATGATGCGCTAACAAGTCTGTTGGATGAAGTTTATGCTTTTCAGGAGGATTGAACGTGGATTCCATCGAATTTGCTTTAGAAAATTATATAAAAAGTGGTTTTTTTAATGCCCGGAGTGATACAAGCTCGGAATATCATTTTACGGAAACAGATAGTGGCGGTGAAAGTGACTTATCATTAACTGTATCAGGAAAGCATTATTGCACAATGAATTATGACAAAAATAACAGACCAAATTTTATTTTTTTAAAACCTGATAAGAAGTATGGCATGTTGAAATGTGTTGATCACTTTGTTATAAAGCAACATAATGATAAGTGGGATTTGTATATGTTTGAATTTAAGACAACGGTAGGTTTTAATACATGGAATGATATAAAAGGTAAGTTTAGAGCAAGTCTGTTAAGTATAAGAGCATTGTGTGTATATCTTGGAATAGAGATTGATAATGTTTATGCCTATACTACATATGAAACAGATAAATTCAAAGAAAGTCAGGATACAAATCCAGTGTTAAGAAAATCTTTACTCGGTGTGACACCGTATCCAGATCCTGAAATTGAGTGGAATAGCGGATTTGTTTGTCTAAACACTTTTGATAAAGTAAAATTCCCGCATAGTCCGATTTTGCTTAAAAGAAATGAGAAAGGGGTTTTGTGTGGAGAGTTTTCGATATAATTTACCATTTACTAAATTGTAAATTAGTTAATCAATCCCGTCTTACATGAAATACAAATTTTCCCCCCCGCGTTCTTGTTAGTAATGCGGGGGTGTATCTATTTGTTACTGTTTTCACTTTATTCAACATCAATTACTATATATTTAAACCATGCTGTCTTAATATATTAGTATTTTGTTCCTTTCTTTTATTAATTTCATTTTTGGTTTGCAGATAATAATCATCATTATTTTTTATATAATCTATAAATTCTTTTATCTCAGTACAATGTTCATTAATAGCTTCTAATTCCTCTTCATACATTTCTTTCGTCATTTCACCATTACTTTTTTTATATTCATTTTCAATTTGATCTGTAAATATTTTCTTTTCAACTTCTAAAATTAAATACGGATCATCCAAATCAAATAAAAAAGCGCCATCTGCATATGAGTTTTGTCCGTTTTTGCCTGGTATATCACAAACTGCAAAATATTCCGGAGATCTTCCAAACGCTATATCATAAGCTACCTTATCAAATAATGAATTTACTTTTTCAAGTACAGGAATTACCCATTTTTTTGTTTCATCAAGCAATTTATTAACAGCCAGAACTATGGATTCATTATTGTTTTCCTGATATTCAATCTGCGGATTGTAAAAATGATAATCGTTACCGCAAATATATTCATTGTAATACGAATAATACTTATTTATCATAGGTAACCAGTTATTGTCATAAGTTTTATTATTCAAATCCACAGATAGCCGATAAATAGTTAAAACACCTGACCGTACATCCAGACATCCATTATTATCAAAAAATTTAATAACATGAACAACATCTCCATTACCAACAGCACGTAAAAAGCAAGGCGTTTTGGTTTTTTTTGCGAAAATAAACCCCATAGGCTCAAGCACTTCTCCAAATATCTGCTTAAATGCAGCATTTGCTGTTAATTTCTTTTCCTTTTGTGCTTCTTTTTTAAACGCAAGCAAATTATCTGATAAAGAAACCTCATCAAACAATGATTCGCTTGTTCCAATTGTCTCCGATAAACACGTTAGCCCTTCTTCAATAAATATGTAATCTTTTTTTATGACTTCTATAAACTCTTCCCATTTATATTCTTCACCAATTAAAGATTCCCATACTTTTCTTTCAGGATCAGAAATATACTTTCCCAGGTAATCATCAGCTCTTCCCATTACCAACATATCAACTTTGTTACCCTTTTTATCATAAAGATTAAGAATTGCACAGTCACTGTCTATAACAACTGTATTTATACAAGTTGTACCTAACATCTTTGCAATACGAGCCGTGTCACTTTCCGCTTTGGAATTTCCTTCTCCATAGCTTTCTGAACTCATAGTCACCCATTTACAGTCAGCATTATCTGAAAAAGCAAATGAATATGATATTTCACCTTCATCAGTTTCACACTGAACATAGCCTTCTTTTTTCATCTTTTCACAGTATTTTTTTAGAAAAGCATCTTTATTAAGCTTTTCTTCATTCAATATCTGAGTTGATGTAAAAAATCTTCCCATAACATGGTTTTCCTTTTCTTAATTTCATATTTTATTTTTTAACATTTTATCAAATTCAAAACTCCTCATACATCTGTTCAAAAGAAACAAGAAAAACATTCGGTCTTTCCGCTGCGGCATTTCTGCATGATTCGGTAAATCCGGATTTGGAAAAAATAAAAAGCCAGGTGGATGTATAATTTACAAGTGTGCTGCGTTCAGAAAGCTTATCGAGCACATCTGTTCCCACAGGTTCATTTCTCCATTTGCATTCACATATCAGTGCATTGCTTCCGTCTGCCGCTATAATATCTATTTCTTCCTGAGTTCTGGTTCTGCTGTCCGTCCCCCACCATCTGCCAAGACCGGTAAAAATAAACGGCAGTGAGCCCTGGCGGTTTCTCAGCCACAGATACTGTTTGCATATTTCCTCAAATACATATCCCATATAGGAATTAAACTGTTCGCTTATTTTTCTGTAAATAACATCTTCCATTCCGTTCTGAAGCGCTGAAATATTTTCCGGAATAAATCTGTACCAGAACCGGAACAGATTGTCCTCTACCACATACAGACTTTTTCTTCCCTGTTTTTCACCGAAAGGTGTTTCTTTTTTTATTATTCCAAGTGACATCAGTTTTTTCAGACAGTTTGTGCAGGTACTGGTTTCTTCGGATATTTTTGAGGCTATTTCCGAAATCTTTGTACTACCCTCTGCAACAGCTGTGATTACCGCATTGTACAGAGCCGCTTCCCGCACTTCCTGTTTGAGAAGATTTTCCGGCTCTTCAAAAAGATATGAACTGGTATCAAGCAGTTTTTCCTTTATGTTCTCCTCAACAGAAATATCCTTGTCATACTGCAGAAAATACTGGGGTGTACCGCCTGATATTCCGTAAAGCAAAGCCGTATCGTACGGACTGAATGAATTCATATAGTCCTTTATTTCGAAAAATGAAAACGGAGAAATTTTAAACTGTGCTGTTCTTCTTCCGTACAGCGGACTTTCATACCCGAGAACCTGCTCCTCCATGAACGACATTGAGGAACCGCAAAGAATAAGAAACAGTCCGGATTTGTCCTTGTATTTATCCGTTGCGGCCTGAAGGACTGATGAAAAACTCTTGTCTGCACGTGCAAGATATGGATATTCATCAATGACAAGTATAAATCTTTTCTTCAGAGAAAGACTGAAAACATATTCAAGTGCTTCCTGAAATGTACGGAAAGACGGAAGATAATCAGAATCTGACTGTGACTCAAACTTCAGTATACTCCTGCTGAAATTTTCGAGATTCTTATTCTGGCTGCTTTCGATTGCTGTAAATGATATTGCAGGCTTATCTTTGATAAATTCATTAATAAGTGCAGTTTTACCGATTCTTCTCCTGCCGTAAATAACAGGCATCTGAAATCTGTCCGTTCTGTAAAGTTTTTCAAGCTTTGAAAGCTCTTCTTTTCTTCCGATAAACATAAAGAATTTTCCTTTCTGCAATTTGATGTATTACGATTTACTAATTTACGATTTACTAAATTGTATCATAGTAAATTGCAGTTG
>JAUNJJ010000287.1 GCA_030533325.1 Oscillospiraceae bacterium | reverse complement strand
GCATACTTTTTTGAGCGCTTTTTTTAATAACTCGAAGATAAAAAGTAATATTGATGCCTATTTTAAGAGGAATCCAACATCTGGTGCCATCGATTCGACGGGTACGACGGGAACCGAATTAAAAGATGAATTGATAAAATCTTTAAATATTAGTGATCCTTTTGATTTTAGAATAGAAAAAGATGGATCAGATTTTTATATCTACATATTTGAGCCTTTGGAGAAGGTTACTACAGGTACAGAAATTGCTGTAACCAAGTATAAAATGAAAAATAACGGAGAAATTAATGGGACTCCAACAGAAGAAAATTGTAAAGTGGCGGAAAAGCCAAATCCCAATACTCCTGGAAATAAGATGAAATATATTGTTACGTTTGGAAAGTAGAGTGAATCAAATTCATATCACGAAACGTTTTTAAAAAGAGAGGAAGGTTGCCATGGAAGAAAATAAAAGAACGAAATCCGGTTTCACTCTGTCGGAGCTTTTAATCGTCGTGGCGATTGTCGCCATCCTTGCCATGATTTCTATTCCAATCTTTACCTCCAGAATGGAAGCAGCCAAGGAGAATACCTGTACTTATAACCGGAAAACGTTACAAAGGGTACTTATGACAGAGCAAATGACAGGGAATACTATAGATATGAAACAAATTGTGGCTTCTCTGGGAATAGATGGAGCAGAATATAAAGGTGTCGGGAAAATTACGGGGATGTGTCCGGAGGGAGATTGTACCGTAATACAGAAAGATGGGGTATATCGGGTAGTTTGTTCTAAGCATAGTGAGGGGGAATATAGGTTTATAAGTGATCCAACTAAAATGAATGTTTTGGTTAGTGATGATAAGAAAGACTTGTTCGAAAGATTTCATAAATTTTTTGATAAAAAAGATAACGTAGCATTAGATTCCACAGGAAGAAATTATGGACAACAAACTAAGGAACGTTTGGCAGAAGAACTTGGTATTAAAGGAGATTTTTACTTCCGCATATTTAAGTCCGGAAATGAATACAGAATATATATTTCAGAACCAATAACCAATGAAGATATAGATAAGCAAATTAAGTATATTCAATATACTATGGATGATAAGGGAAATGTTGCAGACGATGTAAAAGAGGGGGAAGCGAAAGTTGGTATAAATACCTGGGATGGAACCAATAACGCATTCCTTATGGTGGATTTTTATCCTAAGGAAAAGTAGTTTATTATCATTTTCAAATGTAAGAGCAGATGTATAGCAACAGTTTAACTCCGATACCTGTAGCCTGCCTGCTCCAACACCTGTACATTCTGTTTACAGACAACACAAAATATGCTATTATTAGAATAGTTACAACTGTGTGGTATTTTAAGTTTGACATAGCATTTAGTCACTTTTTATGTTATATTATTTCGGGCTATTAAGGAGATGAAGCGCATGCGTAAGAAAAGTGAAGATAATAATTTACATAAAAAAAAGAATAAGGAACAGGGCTTTACCGTAGCGGAGCTGTTGGTGGTAATGGCGATTATTTCCATATTGTCCATGATATCCATCCCTTTGTTCGCGGCGAGGCTGGAAGAGACGAGGAGAATCGCATGCCTCTATAATTGTCAAACGATGGCACGTTTGCTTCGGACTGAAACTCAGTTGGGATATATGGATGATGATATAGTAAAATCAGTTGTGGAATCTATGGGAGGAAAAGATTTTGAAAATATATTGATGGAAGGGAAATCTCATTCTATGCTTTATAAGTGTAAAGGATTATGCAAGGGAGGAACCTATATGATTTCCGATTCAGGAGGAGATCAGGTATATTATGTAAAATGTACGCTTCATGGTATGACTGCAACAAATTATCTCAATAAATATGCAGAAGATAGTTTGGCTGCATTAGTGAGTCTCCCCAAGTTTGCAGAATATTTTAAAAACAGAAATGGCCAATCGTTGAATTCGACCGGACCGAACTGGGGGGTTCCTATTAAGCAAGAATTGGCAAACGCATTAAATATTACTGTGGATTTTGACTTTTATGTTTATAGAAATGGCAATCAATATAAAATATATATCTCAGAACCGCTTGGAGAATATATGACAGATGGTTCTAAAGACAATACAAATAAAAAAATATGGGTCAAAAAGCATGAGTTTAAACTTAAAGATGGAAATATTATTTATGAAGTAAATTCAGATGACAAAGAGGTACCCGCATACTTGGTTAAAGATGCTACAGTCCGAGA
>JAUNJJ010000286.1 GCA_030533325.1 Oscillospiraceae bacterium | reverse complement strand
CAGTTCTTACAAATATCATGGGTTCCCGTGAAAAGAACACTATAGGAATCTATACAAAGGACCTCGCCGACAAAATTGACGGCTGCATTTACTTTGACAAGGATAAAACAGCTGAACAGACAAATGAATGCAAGCAGGCTGACTTCGACAAGGTCACAGACTTCCTCTGTGAAAACGCTGAAGATGGTGACCTTATCATCACAATGGGCTGCGGCGATGTATACAAGGTTGCAAAGGCTGTTTACAACAAGCTGTAATTCAGCATTTTAAATTTTATACCGAAATAAAATTTACCCTCGCCAGTGGCGAGGGTAATTCTTTATCATATGGAAATATCCATAATACTTGCATCTAAATCAACGATTTGCATAACGCATTTAATCTGGCTAAACTTTTTTTCTTTAGGATTATTGTAACACCATTTATTATCATACGGATTTTCAAAATATATTCTTTCGATATCATTTTTATCATAAAACCATTCTTCTTCAGTATAGAAGTATTCATCCGGGTACAATTTGAAATATTCATAAAGAATTTTCAACACGCTTTTTTCGTTTTCAGAAATATCTTCAATTAAAATAGCAGTATATAGTTTTGGAGAAATCCAAGAAAAATTATCATCTTCTAAATATTCAATTTTTGGATTATCAAAAATATACATACAAAAATCTGAATTACAAACAGGATCATTTATACCTAAGTGATAACTATTCTCATTAGATGAAACGGAATCGATACAATAAACAAAATTAAGAGAATTCAAAATTTCTTTTATATCTTTTAATGTTCTTTTTGGGTTAAAACAGCTAACTTTTTTCAAAAACATTCCAGATGTCCCCATTAATTCATCACCTCAATTAATTACACTTCCATTAATGTTATTTAATAGACTTATTACTAGTTTTTTGCTGGAAGCTCCGAATGAATAATTAAATAATTCATTGTCAGCCAACTCTATTTCTTTATTTTTTCTTATGATAAGCGGATCGTTACCATTATGCATTAATAAACAGTCTGTATTACAACAATTCATTAATTGACATACAAATTTTATTATACTATCAGGGCAATTAATCGATAAATCTGCATAATGATTAAACGTCAATGTATAATTAACATTAACGCCATAATCTTCTTCTTTAAATAAAGAAGACATTTTGCTAATTTTACTATATGAAAATGTGACAGCATCATTTGAAGATATTGAAAAAATAGAATTTTCTTTGTCCACTTTAAGGTTATCAATATATTGAAAATTTAATTCTAATATTTCTATTAATTCCTCAATATTATTTAAATATAAATCATAATTTGTTTGTATTGACATAATTAACCTCACTGTTAAAGGACTCTAATGATTGTTCCATCTTTTACCACAAAAAGCTCATCTAATGTTGAAATGCGCCATTCTGGATTTGTATATAATATCATCTAAAGCTCCTTGGTAATTATCTAAATTTAGAACTATTCTTGAAGCTTGTTCATTTGTTTTGTTTTCGACAACACCCGCTACATTTCTTGCGCGAGATCCATTCGGTGAATAGCAATCAAAAACATTGCCTTCAAAAAATATGTCTTTCCAAGCAATGACATCATGTTCATAAGCTGTGACGAGCCGTATATATTCTTTTCACTTAATAATTTTTGTGACAATACATCCTGCGGAAGTTTTGAATATGATTCAGCTATATCATGAGGTGAAATCATCTGGTAATCCAGAACAATACTGTATAAAGCTCCTCTGATAAGTTCTTTTTCATATATTTCTGATTCTTCAGATGCAGCATGTTTTACTGTGATTTTAAGATTTTCTTTTTCTCCAAGAAGTCCGGAATTTCAATATGTTCGCACCTGTTTTTATTATGTCAGAGGATGTGAGGAGGAATCAGAGTCGAGATTTTTCTCTGAATGGATACTATCATATAATAGAAATTTCTGACCAAACAGGAGCAATCCCTCTTTCAGACATATATTGATCATAGTTTGTCACTATAATGCGTCCGTCTTTATTATACCAAACTGTTTCACATTCATCACATATTTCAATAGTTTCATGTGTTTTCGTTACCACTACTTTAAGTACATCACCTTGTTTACAAAATTCACACAGCATAGTTAACCTCTCCTTATTTTTCCTTAGGATATGCAGTTACAATTTCATTTGAAGATCCTTTGGTAATAATAATGATACAGACTTTTTTCAGCCTGAATATCACTTTCACGACTTATAAACTTTAC